>NZ_MJWS01000076.1:0-6573 GCF_001762365.1 Campylobacter sp. BCW_6873 | reverse complement strand
GTAGATTTTATAAATTAACTTTATTTTAGATTTTTTAAGTTTTTAAATTATTTGAGTTTTTAACTTTCTTAATTTTTTAATTTAAAGCTAAAAAGTTTTATTTATAAATCTTAGTTTTTTAATTTAAAAACTTTTCTTTTAAAAATGATTTTTTGTTTTGTTCTTTTAACTTAGTATTGTTATTCAAATCTTATTAGTCAATCTTTGAAATCTAAATAAGTGATCGATTGAGCCAGAAAGATTTAGGCATAAGCAATTATGTAAAATCTATTCAATCTAATAATTAAAAAGATTAAAAGCTTTTCTTTTAATCTTTTATAACTTTTTCTTTGAAGAAAAAGATTAAACTATCTATAAAAGTAATAAGGTTTATCTCTTTAATGCAATCTAAGTAGTTTATCTATTAGGTTGGCGGGGTAGGCCTTTAGCTTGCTTCTTAGTCAAGGCTTTGCCTTGATGCTAAAGAAGGTTTATTATGGAGAGTTTGATCCTGGCTCAGAGTGAACGCTGGCGGCGTGCCTAATACATGCAAGTCGAACGATGAAGCTTTTAGCTTGCTAGAAGTGGATTAGTGGCGCACGGGTGAGTAAGGTATAGTTAATCTGCCCTACACAAGAGGACAACAGTTGGAAACGACTGCTAATACTCTATACTCCTGCTTAACATAAGTTGAGTAGGGAAAGTTTTTCGGTGTAGGATGAGACTATATAGTATCAGCTAGTTGGTAAGGTAATGGCTTACCAAGGCTATGACGCTTAACTGGTCTGAGAGGATGATCAGTCACACTGGAACTGAGACACGGTCCAGACTCCTACGGGAGGCAGCAGTAGGGAATATTGCGCAATGGGGGAAACCCTGACGCAGCAACGCCGCGTGGAGGATGACACTTTTCGGAGCGTAAACTCCTTTTCTTAGGGAAGAATTCTGACGGTACCTAAGGAATAAGCACCGGCTAACTCCGTGCCAGCAGCCGCGGTAATACGGAGGGTGCAAGCGTTACTCGGAATCACTGGGCGTAAAGGGCGCGTAGGCGGATTATCAAGTCTCTTGTGAAATCTAATGGCTTAACCATTAAACTGCTTGGGAAACTGATAGTCTAGAGTGAGGGAGAGGCAGATGGAATTGGTGGTGTAGGGGTAAAATCCGTAGATATCACCAAGAATACCCATTGCGAAGGCGATCTGCTGGAACTCAACTGACGCTAAGGCGCGAAAGCGTGGGGAGCAAACAGGATTAGATACCCTGGTAGTCCACGCCCTAAACGATGTACACTAGTTGTTGGGATGCTAGTCATCTCAGTAATGCAGCTAACGCATTAAGTGTACCGCCTGGGGAGTACGGTCGCAAGATTAAAACTCAAAGGAATAGACGGGGACCCGCACAAGCGGTGGAGCATGTGGTTTAATTCGAAGATACGCGAAGAACCTTACCTGGGCTTGATATCCTAAGAACCTTATAGAGATATGAGGGTGCTAGCTTGCTAGAACTTAGAGACAGGTGCTGCACGGCTGTCGTCAGCTCGTGTCGTGAGATGTTGGGTTAAGTCCCGCAACGAGCGCAACCCACGTATTTAGTTGCTAACGGTTCGGCCGAGCACTCTAAATAGACTGCCTTCGTAAGGAGGAGGAAGGTGTGGACGACGTCAAGTCATCATGGCCCTTATGCCCAGGGCGACACACGTGCTACAATGGCATATACAATGAGACGCAATACCGCGAGGTGGAGCAAATCTATAAAATATGTCCCAGTTCGGATTGTTCTCTGCAACTCGAGAGCATGAAGCCGGAATCGCTAGTAATCGTAGATCAGCCATGCTACGGTGAATACGTTCCCGGGTCTTGTACTCACCGCCCGTCACACCATGGGAGTTGATTTCACTCGAAGCCGGAATACTAAACTAGTTACCGTCCACAGTGGAATCAGCGACTGGGGTGAAGTCGTAACAAGGTAACCGTAGGAGAACCTGCGGTTGGATCACCTCCTTTCTAGAGTACAAAGTAATAAGTCTCACCACTATTACTTCAATATATAAACTCAATTGATTCTTGTTTAGATTTCAAAGATTGATGATAAAGCTAATTGTTTATGGGGAATTAGCTCAGCTGGGAGAGCGCCTGCTTTGCACGCAGGAGGTCAGCGGTTCGATCCCGCTATTCTCCACCATTTATTAAGGGCCTATAGCTCAGCTGGTTAGAGTGCACCCCTGATAAGGGTGAGGTCACAAGTTCAAGTCTTGTTAGGCCCACCATAAAAAAGATTTGAATAAAAAAGCTTTAAAATCTAAAGCAAGTATATAAAGTAGATTAAATATAAAATATAAACTCTATACTTAGATTTATTTTTATCTTTAGCTATAAAAGAATATACTTTAAATAGATATAAGTAGCATATACATTATGTATTTATATTTATAATGATTATATTAATATATATATACTTCCTTTAGGTTTTAAACCTAAATGTTCTTTTTAATTATCATTGTTAAGAGTCACAAGCAAGTTTTAATAAAAACAATTTTACAGGACTTGTTAAAGGATAAAACCTATTTATCTTTTCTTTGGTTTAACTTATATCTTTTAATTATCTTTATTTCTATAATAAAGAGAATATTAGATTTAAGATTTGTAAATTAAAGACAAGTTTCAAACTCACAGCTTAGTTAAGACTAAATCATTTAGTTCTATATTAAGTGTTTGAATGCTTTCCGTCTTAAGATAAAGAAGTCTTATCATAAAAACTTTAACAAGGAAGTGATGCGTTTTAGAATCAATAAAAAAGGTAGAAGTTAGGTTATATCTAACTTTTATGCAAATTGTTTTTTTAGCGATTAAGAATTGAAGCTTTATCTACATTAATTTTTTAATGAATGTTTAGTTTATTTCGTTTTAAGCCTAATATCTTTTAGGTTGGCGGGGTAGGTCTTTAGCTTTGGTTCTTTAGGATGAGCTTTGCTCATCTGCTAAAAGAACATCAAAAGGTAAGCTACTAAGAGCGAATGGTGGATGCCTTGACTGGTAAAGGCGATGAAGGACGTACTAGACTGCGATAAGCTACGGGGAGCTGTCAAGAAGCTTTGATCCGTAGATTTCCGAATGGGGCAACCCAATGTATAGAGATATACATTACCTATATAGGAGCGAACGAGGGGAATTGAAACATCTTAGTACCCTCAGGAAAAGAAATCAATAGAGATTGCGTCAGTAGCGGCGAGCGAAAGCGCAAGAGGGCAAACCCAGTGCTTGCACTGGGGGTTGTAGGACTGCAATGTGCAAGAGCTGAGTTTAGCAGAACATTCTGGAAAGTATAGCCATAGAGGGTGATAGTCCCGTATGCGAAAAACAAAGCTTAGCTAGCAGTATCCTGAGTAGGGCGGGACACGAGGAATCCTGTCTGAATCCGGGTCGACCACGATCCAACCCTAAATACTAATACCAGATCGATAGTGCACAAGTACCGTGAGGGAAAGGTGAAAAGAACTGAGGTGATCAGAGTGAAATAGAACCTGAAACCATTTGCTTACAATCATTCAGAGCACTATGTAGCAATACAGTGTGATGGACTGCCTTTTGCATAATGAGCCTGCGAGTTGTGGTGTCTGGCAAGGTTAAGCAAACGCGAAGCCGTAGCGAAAGCGAGTCTGAATAGGGCGCTTAGTCAGATGCTGCAGACCCGAAACGAAGTGATCTATCCATGAGCAAGTTGAAGCTAGTGTAAGAACTAGTGGAGGACTGAACCCATAGGCGTTGAAAAGCCCCGGGATGACTTGTGGATAGGGGTGAAAGGCCAATCAAACTTCGTGATAGCTGGTTCTCTCCGAAATATATTTAGGTATAGCGTTGTGTCGTAATATAAGGGGGTAGAGCACTGAATGGGCTAGGGCATACACCAATGTACCAAACCCTATCAAACTCCGAATACCTTATATGTAATCACAGCAGTCAGGCGGCGAGTGATAAAATCCGTCGTCAAGAGGGAAACAACCCAGACTACCAGCTAAGGTCCCTAAATCTTACTTAAGTGGAAAACGATGTGAAGTTACTTAAACAACCAGGAGGTTGGCTTAGAAGCAGCCATCCTTTAAAGAAAGCGTAATAGCTCACTGGTCTAGTGATTTTGCGCGGAAAATATAACGGGGCTAAAGTAAGTACCGAAGCTGTAGACTTGCACACAACTTAGATTATTTAAGTTTAGAATATAAAAAACTAAGTTATATGTTTTAAGTTATATTTTTACTGATTTTTATAGAGTAAAGATAGAAATAAAACTTAGTAAAATCAGTAAAAATATTCTTGGTTTAAAGTTTAAGTAGTTTAAGTTGTGTGCAAGTGGTAGGAGAGCGTTCTATTTGCGTCGAAGGTATACCGGTAAGGAGTGCTGGAGCGAATAGAAGTGAGCATGCAGGCATGAGTAGCGATAATTAATGTGAGAATCATTAACGCCGTAAACCCAAGGTTTCCTACGCGATGCTCGTCATCGTAGGGTTAGTCGGGTCCTAAGTCGAGTCCGAAAGGGGTAGACGATGGCAAATTGGTTAATATTCCAATACCAACATTAGTGTGCGATGGAAGGACGCTTAGGGCTAAGGGGGCTAGCGGATGGAAGTGCTAGTCTAAGGTTGTAGGAGCTTATACAGGCAAATCCGTATAAGAACACTCCGAGAACTGAAAGGCTTTTTGAAGTCTTCGGATGGATAGAAGAACCCCTGATGCCGTCGAGCCAAGAAAAGTTTCTAAGTTTAGCTAATGTTGCCCGTACCGTAAACCGACACAGGTGGGTGGGATGAGTATTCTAAGGCGCGTGGAAGAACTCTCTTTAAGGAACTCTGCAAAATAGCACCGTATCTTCGGTATAAGGTGTGGTTAGCTTCGTACTAGGATTTACTCCGAAAGCGAAGAAACTTACAACAAAGAGTCCCTCCCGACTGTTTACCAAAAACACAGCACTCTGCTAACTCGTAAGAGGATGTATAGGGTGTGACGCCTGCCCGGTGCTCGAAGGTTAATTGATGGGGTTAGCATTAGCGAAGCTCTTGATCGAAGCCCGAGTAAACGGCGGCCGTAACTATAACGGTCCTAAGGTAGCGAAATTCCTTGTCGGTTAAATACCGACCTGCATGAATGGCGTAACGAGATGGGAGCTGTCTCAAAGAGGGATCCAGTGAAATTGTAGTGGAGGTGAAAATTCCTCCTACCCGCGGCAAGACGGAAAGACCCCGTGGACCTTTACTACAGCTTGACACTGCTACTTGGATAAGAATGTGCAGGATAGGTGGGAGGCTTTGAGTATATGACGCCAGTTGTATATGAGCCGTTGTTGAGATACCACTCTTTCTTATTTGGGTAGCTAACCAGCTTGAGTTATCCTCAAGTGGGACAATGTCTGGTGGGTAGTTTGACTGGGGCGGTCGCCTCCCAAATAATAACGGAGGCTTACAAAGGTTGGCTCAGAACGGTTGGAAATCGTTCGTAGAGTATAAAGGTATAAGCCAGCTTAACTGCAAGACATACAAGTCAAGCAGAGACGAAAGTCGGTCTTAGTGATCCGGTGGTTCTGTGTGGAAGGGCCATCGCTCAAAGGATAAAAGGTACCCCGGGGATAACAGGCTGATCTCCCCCAAGAGCTCACATCGACGGGGAGGTTTGGCACCTCGATGTCGGCTCATCGCATCCTGGGGCTGGAGCAGGTCCCAAGGGTATGGCTGTTCGCCATTTAAAGCGGTACGCGAGCTGGGTTCAGAACGTCGTGAGACAGTTCGGTCCCTATCTGCCGTGGGCGTAAGAAGATTGAAGAGATTTGACCCTAGTACGAGAGGACCGGGTTGAACAAACCACTGGTGTAGCTGTTGTTCTGCCAAGAGCATCGCAGCGTAGCTAAGTTTGGAAAGGATAAACGCTGAAAGCATCTAAGCGTGAAGCCAACTCTAAGATGAATCTTCTCTAAGCTCTCTAGAAGACTACTAGTTTGATAGGCTGGGTGTGTAATGGATGAAAGTCCTTTAGCTGACCAGTACTAATAGAGCGTTTGGCTTATCTTTAATAAAGCATCACTTCCTTGTTAAGGTTTTTAAGAAAGCTTTGAATATAGATAATATTTAGAGTTTCATAGAAATCTTTCAAGTAGAGTTTATATTAGAACTTGCTCTTAACATTGTTTTTTAAGTATTCTATATAAAAACTTATCAAAGATAAAAGATAAGTAAAGAAGAAAGAAAAACAAAAGAAGAAAGAGAATAAAGAAAAAAGTAAAGAAATAAAAGATTAATCTTTATTTTTTAAATTCAATCTTTCAAAGAATATTTAAATAACAATGTCCGTGATTATACAGATGTGGAAACGCCTTGCTCCATCCCGAACCAAGAAGCTAAGCACATCGTGGGTGATGATACTACGCCTTACTGGCAGGGGGAAAGTAGCTCATTGCGGACTTGTTAAATGTCTTTATTGCTTACTTTATATATAAATCCTATGTTTATTTTTATTGTTGTTTTAGATGGTGCTTAGAATCGTGTTTAAAAAAGAGTTTGTTGCTGGTTAAGGTTTTTAAGAGAATAGGGTGTTTTTAGGGGTTTGGAAA
>NZ_MJWS01000075.1:0-126697 GCF_001762365.1 Campylobacter sp. BCW_6873 | reverse complement strand
TCGGCTAAGCTAGGGGCGATAATATTAATAAAAATTATATGCAGTTATAATCCACTTTTTATCTTTACCTTTATAATCAAGTGCTACCATAACTCTACTATTCTTAACTTCAATAAAAGCTCTATTATTACCTTTTTTTACATTTCCATTATTTATAATATTTTCTATTTCTTTTATAAAATTTAAAGCTTTATTTTTTGCTTCTATTTTATTTAACCCTTGTTTAATGAAATCTTCTTCTCTTCGATTGACAATATGACTTAATCCAAAGTTTCCATCTCCCCAAACCAAATCAATATCACCTAAATCTTTTCTATGAAAAGCACCTGCTACCTGTCCTTGTTTTTCAATGAGTAGTTTTTGTAAAGCACCTTTTCCATCGTGATAATATTCTGCATAATTTTCGCCAAATTCTTTTAAAGGTTGTATATTTAATTCTTGTTCGATTTTACCCCTTAAAGCACTTGGAATATCTTTTTTTACACCTTTATTTGTGCTTTCTTTGGCATTGATTATCATCTGTCTAGTTAAGTTGTATTCAACAGTATTTAAATTCATATTATCTAAAAAATCAAGATTATAATCTTTATTCTCTTTTAGAAAATTATCATATCTTTTTAGAATATCTTCACTAGCTTTTTTATCATTTTGTATTTTTTCATCAAGCCTTTGTTTTACGCTTTTTTTATTCTTTTTCTTTACTTCTTTATTCTTAATGTTCTCTTTTATATCATCCATTAAGTTTTTTTTAGGCTTAGCTTGGGTAGAATTTTCGTTAGAGAACGACACTTGCTTTGTCTCTGAAGATGCCCTAGATGTCGGTAAGGCTCTCGCATTATTATAATACACTACTTCAGCATTTTTCATTTTATTTTTTATATTATTTTGTTTCTTTGGCGAATTGCTAATTATAGTCAAATGCGTTTCATAGTCTTTGCCTATACTTGTAAAATAAGTCTGATTATCTATATTTTTAATAAAAATAAAATCATCTTTATCTTTTAAGATTGCCTGTGGGCTTTCTAAAGTTTCTTTGATATGTGGTATGTATTTAATTCTATCTTTTTCAATCAGCTTTAGTAAACTTCCTTTTGTAAGTTTTATTTCTCTATCTTTTAAAGCTATCTTTGCTTCTTTTGGTATATTAGGGATATATTCATCATCGATATTTTTAAGATTGAAAGTTTTCATCCATTCATTTCTAACATCTTTATTTATAGTATACTCTTTGCCATTTTTGCCTATAAATCTTAAAGAATTGTCTTTAGGATCAGTTTTATCCATGAAGAAGTTGTCGCCTTTGATTAAATCTTTAACTTTTGAATTAAATTCTTTTCTAGCCTCTTGTGCTTCTTCTTTGAGTGTTTTATCTTTAATACTTTCTATAAATTCTTTAGCCGATCTATCAAAATCTTTTAAATTATTTATATTACTAAACCCCCTTCGCATTTGTATTCTTGTTCCAGCTCTTTTGCCAACTTCCCATAATCTCATAAAATAAAAAGCTATATAATCAGTGAAATTATTAACAAGCATTGTTTTAGCTCTTTCTATGAAATTTGTACTTATTCCATGTCCTAGTTCTTTTGCTTTTGAATTTAAAATACCATCTATTACAGTTTCAAAGTTAGTACGTAAATCACCTATTGTTTTTAAAACTTCAATCTTCTCTTGTCCTGATTTGCTTTTTGGTTTAAAGTTTTCAAAATTATCCATGACCGCTTTATAATTTACTGCAAATTTGGGATTATTGGCATCTCCTATATTTACTTTATTTTTTTCTAAAGCTCTAGTTATTATTTGATTATCTAAAACTTTAATCTCATCATCATTAAGTCCTTTTGTTATAGCTTCATAATTCTTTTTTGGATTAGTTTCATTAAGTATTTTATCTATATCTTTTGATATCTCTTTTTCACTTCCTTCTAGTTTTTTTCCTAATTTACTTTTATCATATACTTTAAAATCTGCATAATCTTTTCTAATCTTGGTTAAAATCTCTTTTGCTTCTTGGGGATTATCAGCACTTTTTACTATATTTTCTAAAAATGCGTCTTTTAAGCTATTTAAAAAATCTTTATAGTTGTAACTTGAGCTTTCTTTTATTTTATTGCCTATAGCATCAATTCTATCGTAAATCTCTTTAACGCTTTTACCATCTAATGCACCGCTTTTTGCTTCATGAATAAAATTTTTTATCATAGCTGGTGTGCTTTCACTATAAACACTTGAGTTTAAAACTATATCATCTATGGTTTGCTTATCTACTTTTACACCATTTGGATTAAGTTCATCTAGTTTATCAAGTCCTTTTCCAAATTCATCATAAGCTCTTTTTGCTCTAGCATCTCTTAAAGCATAAAGCTCATCAGCCTTAGAAGCATTATTTAAATTTAACTCTTTTAATATAGCCTCATCTTGTAAGTGTAAAGAGTTTGCAACCTTATTTGCCATTTTAGGGTCATTTGCTAAAACACTTCTTGCCATATTAGCTAAATCATCATTCATAAAAGAAAGATTAATAAGATCTTGTTGATTCAGTGCTGCTTCTTTTGAACCTATATTTTTACTAATATTATTTAGCGAATTAGTTACGTTGTCTGCTGTATTTTTTACAAAACCATTTTTTGCAGTATTTGAGAAATCTTTTATTTTGCTTGCCACTCCATCAACTAATGCATTTCCTTGATTAACTTCTAAAGGCATAGCTCTTGATTTTTGCAATATATCATCATAATTTCTATTTTCGCTTTCTATTAGCTCTCTTGCATAAGCTTTTGAAGTTTCGCTACCTTGTGAAGCTAAATCATTTAAAATACTAGGGCTTATTTTTCTAAGCTTATCCCCTATATTTTCTTTTAAATTACCACCTTTTACTGCCATGCCATCTATCATATCTTTACCAGCTTGCGCTCCTGATTTAGTCATGTTATAGGTATTTTTTAAAACTCTTGCTCCTTTGGCAACTCCTGCAAAAGCTGCATCTCCTATTAAAGAAAGTCCTGCATTTTCGCCCATAAGCATAAGAGCTTCTTTTAAATTCATATCTTGATTTGTATCTTTTGTATTTCCGTAGTAATCATATCCTGCCCCTAAAGATGCACCTAATGCACCACCTGCAACCATACCAACTCCGCCACCTAGCATTGTACCGCCAATGGCACCTGCTGTTCCTAAAGCCATACTAGCACCATTATCTCTTAATCCACGATATAAATCACCCATTGTGCTACCTTGCACTTTAGAATAATTTCCGTTATTATCTTGCACCCAATAAGATCCATCATCATCTTGCAATAATCTTCCACGCCCTGATTTTTGCAACTCATCGCCTAAATCTCTCATAAACTGATTACTTTTTCTTACTACTTCATTATCATCAGCAAAAATAGGTTTAGAGGCATTAATTTTAGATTGCTTATCTAAAATATAATTACTTAAATCATCAGCATTCATGGATGGATTTTTATTATAATCATATAAATCCCTTTTATATTCACTAATATTGCCCATAGGATTTGTTAAATTTTGGTCTTTGAAATTATATTTTTCATATTCTTTAGCATATTTATCTTTATTTTTATAAAAATCATTTATTACTTCATTTTTTAAATTTGATAAATATTCACTTGTATTTTGATTTTCACTTTGACTTGCTCCATCTTGCAAAAATGAAATAATGTTATTTTCTTGTGGTTTTTCTAATAAAAATTCTCTTATATTCATTGTATTAATCCTTGTTTTTTTAATTCTTCTATGCTAACTTGCATTTTTCTACCTGCTTGATTAACTAATATTACATTACCATTAGCATCAGGCTCTGATATTTGAGCATTAATTCCATTAAAACTAACGCTATGTAATTTTGGTGTATTTTGATTTTGCACTTCTAATATATTTTTGGCTAAATCGTTTTGTATATTTTGATTAGTTGTTGAATTATCTATAATTACTGCATTTTTACTAGGTTTTGAGTATTTTTCATCCCAATAAAAAGCTTTTACCTTTGGAGCATAATTATTATAAAAATCCATATTATTTTTATAATCTTCTATAGCACTTTGTTTCTCAATATTTGTTTTTGCGTTTCCTAGTCTTTCTGCTAATTCCATTTTAAAAGAGTTTGGAGCTTCTGCTAACCATTCTCCTGCTAATGCTTGAGCTACCCTTTGATTATTTGCTTCCATAGTATAACCATTAATAGGGAAATTGGCTTGTATATTCTCTAAATTCCATTTAGCATTTTTACCACCTCTTAATAAATCACTTTGCATTCTTTTTAAGAATAAATCACTTGCATCATTTAAATCTGTGCTTTGACTTCCCCATCCACCAAAACCACGCTCTATAGCTCCATTCCAAAAACCATGGGTTGTATCATATGTTTTACCTTGTTTACTTGCTAAATCTAAAAACTGAGCGTCTGCTTTATATCTTGTATTGTTTTGTAAATTTGCATTGTTTTGACTATCTAAACCTTGACTATTACTAAGAACTCCATTTAATAAATCTTGCTCTTTTTGTTTTGCATTTATCTCATTTTGCAATTTTTGTAGTTCTAATAATCCTTTTTGATAATTTAAATCCTTGTAAGCCTTATTAGCATTTATTGCTTGCTGTCTTAAAGCATTTTGCATGGCATATTGTATAGCTCTTTGATTATAATTCATTAGCCATTGCTGATCTGCTATATTTGCTCTTTCCTTTTGATAATCAAAATTTCTCTCATTTTGCAAAAGCTGATTATTTTGCATAGCCTGATTAAATTCCATTTGTTGCTTTCTTAAATCTTGCTCTTGTTGGAATTGACTTGCCTTAACCTTATCATCATAACTCTTACTCATGATATCATACAAAACACCGCCTACTTTTCCTGCGTTTTGTATAACGCCTGTATCAGGATTAAATACTACTCTTTGTGGGTTATAAAATGCCATTTTGTTTCCTTTATTCTTTCTTTTAAAATAAAGGATTTAAGGAAGTTTGTGTATAATTTTAAAAGGTGTGGTGCTAAGGGTCGCCACCCTTAGCACTAAATTACCACCTAGAAAGGCGGTGAAATAAGATGCTACAAATCTTAATAGTTATTATACTACTTTGTATTATTGTTGTCAATGCAAATTAACAATCAATAAACAAAGCCCCTTATTCAAGGGGTTAAGATTTACCCTTTAAACAAACTCCTTAAATCCAAATCTATTTAATTACTCCAAACATTTTGAAGTTTATTTTCCATATTTTTTCTTCTGTTTAACTCTTCATTAGCTAGATATTTATTAAAGTTATAAGCATCTTTTTGTAGCTCATAATTCTTTTGTGCCATCTTTTGCTGATTATAAGCACCATATAAAGCACCAGCACCGCCTAAAACATTTCCTAATCTATCAAAATTAGTTACTTTATTTGCATCAGAACTTTTAAATAACCAATCTCCAAAATTACTAAAAGAATTTTTTAATCCATTTAAAAAACCACCACTGCTACTTGCTAAATTTGGAGTGAAATTGCTTGTTTTCATCAAAGTATCTGCAAAACTAGAGCCTAATCCTGTACCACCTTTTAAAGCTGTTATAAAATCCATAATTTCTCCTTTATACTAAACTTAATAATTCTTTGCCTAGATCTATCTCGCTAACTTCGCCTTTTTTTAACTTATCGTTAAAATCACTAGTTCTTACATTATTATTTGCACTTGATAAATCTTCAGCTTTTTTGGCATTATTTGATTTTCCGACCAAATTAAGCAAGGTTTTCCAGCTGTCAATATTACCTTCGCCTAAACCATTTAATTTTGTTGCAAGTTCTGCCATAGCCTTTAAATCCGCATCAGGATAGGCTTTTCTTAACTCGCTTTCTACTTGTGCGTATTTAGCGATTAGTGCATCTTGCTCTTCTTTGTCTTTTTGCTTTTTATCAAGCTCTTCAAGCCTTTTTAATTTCTCATCAAGTTCATCAAGTCCTAATTCTTTTAAATACTGCTCTCTTTGTAATTCTTGTTCGCTTGGCTCTTTTTTTGGATTTTTTAAAGCTTCAAGCTCACTCATTAAAGCATTTAATTTGTTGTCATTTTCACTTTTATAAGCTTCAAACATCGCCTTATAATCAGGCTCGTTCTCATTAGCAACCTGCATAGGTTCATTATCTTCTACTTGCGTAGGTTCATCGCCATTATTAGCAACTTGTCCTTTATCATCATCTGTTATGACATTTATTAAATCTTTTAAAGCATCATTTTCCATCTTCTTCATCCTTTATTTTATTGATTATTATGTCTAAAAAAGCCATAGTATCTAAAGCTTTTAACCTTAACTCTTTCTCATCGTTATTTTTTGCTATATAAAAACATTCACTATATTTTGCTTTGATAAAATCTATTAATTTCTTTCCTCCTTTAGTTTTAGATATATCACTTTTAATTTCAATATTAAGCATTAGCTTCTCCTTGCATTTGTGGATTAATATCTTCATTATTTTCAAAAGCAAATAAACTATTTACATTCTTTACACCTAAAATTGGTAATAATTCTTTAGTAAGTTCTTTACTAGCATTTATAATCCCATAAGCAGAATTTGCATCGCCTATGCTCATATACATTTGATATAATTGTGAAAAAACTTGCATACTAGCTTGAATTCCTGCGCGTCTAATTTCTTTATTCATGGCACCTGTGCCGGTTTGAATTTTAAATCTAAAACTAGGTATATCCTCTCTTTGAAAACCATTAAAAAAACTATCTTCTCCATACTTAAAAACAAGCATTGCAAATCTATCAAATAAAGGCTCTATAAAAGTTTCGTTATACTGTCTTATGTAGTCAGCACTTCTTCTTCCACCTTCTTGTGCTTTTATGCTAATTTCTGTTGCTGTTTCATTTTGTGCAGTTTGAGCTCCATTGTTTTGTGGACTAACTCCTGTAACTTCTGTGAGTTCGCTTTCTAAAAGCTGTAAATTCATTCCCGCACTATTTACATTTGGTGGTGGTAATATTTGCACACCCTTTGGATCGTCTGTATATATTGGTTTTCCTAAGGTTTCTATATCTTCTCTGCTTACTCCCATTGATTTTGGCATCATTATTTTAGGCATGATATGAGTTCTTACTGCATCTATTAAAAGATTTCTAGTTATATTAATTTCATCTTGCAAAGGCATAGCAGAAGCCATTATAGGCTCGCCATAAGCACTTACATAGTTTTCGTTATCTATCTTTTTAAGTTGTGGTAGCATTGAACCCCAGATAAAAGGCTGTCCATCTTGCAAAGTAACTTCATTTCTAAGTAAATTATTTTCAAATAAGGTAGAAACCACCCACTCATCATCGTTTTTTCTTTCATAAATATCATAAAGCTTTACTTTTTTATACTCATCATCTTCATCAAAAAGCTTTTTAATTTCAATTTTTTTATAAAAACCTAGCTTTTGTCTTTCATGGATTTGATTATAGGTTAGGTAAATTTCATTGACTATATATCCTACATCCTCGCTATTTAACGCATTTGGATCAAAATAAATACTATCAATATCTACTCTTTCAATGCGTGGCATTCCTTTATGCCAAGTAACCTTGGCTATACTTGTTCCCACAAGTAAAACATCTAAGAAAAGCGGTTGAAAAATCTTAAACATATTGATTTTTCCACTATAAAAATCAATCGCGTTTTGCCATAGCTCTATAATCGTATCATCACTATTAATGTAAGTTTCAATATCTGCCATTCTCTCACTATTAAAATACACATCATTTAAGCTAGTGATTAAATACTTTACCTTAGCGTTTATTTTTGGTATGTAAATGCTTGATTTATTTCTTTTTCTTAGTTTTTGCATTACCTTATTTTCAAGCAAATAAGCATCTTGCAACTCTTTAAAGTGTGGTTTGTAATTTTCATATCCACTTTTACTTTCGCTAATGAGTTGTGTTAAAAACGACACTCTCTCATCATTAGTTCTTTTTGTTTTCATTCATAATTCTCCATATTGTTGTTTTGCTTAAATTTGTTATTTTTAAAATATCTTTTTCATTCACTCCTTTTTCAAATAAAAACTCCGCAAATTCTCTTTTAAATTTCTTTTTAGAAATATTATTAAACCCTGATACAAGCTCTAAAAATTCATTTGCAAGACTTGACTTTATAGCCTCATCGCTTAAATTTGAAAGCTTTTTTATTTTGTTTACATCAATTGCATCATAGATCATTAAAAACTCACCAGCCATCATAACTCCAATCTTCATTAGTATTGTTTCTGCTGTATAGTTTTTCAAAAAAAGTTAATGCCACCGCATCGCTAACATCAGGACTTTTGCCATAGTTCTTTTTTAATTGTTCTTTTGAAACTATCTTTAAAAGCCCCTTGTCGCTATATTCATATTCAATCATTCTCATATCTTTTTTTAATTCTTCATCTTTAACAAGCTCCATGTGTTTTAAGTTTTTAGCAAATGTAAAATACATTTGCGCTCTTTTATTTAAGTATTCATTACTGGTTGCAGAATTTGCAGAATTTGCCTCAAATACAGGCAAACCATAATTTAACAAGACATCGTATACGCCAACGCCAAGACCGCAAGTATCTATAAAAATACCTTTTGGTTTATCTTCGCTTTGATTGTATTCGGCTAGTATTTTGTTTGCTAATTCTATAGTTCCAAGTTGTGAGTATTTTTTAATCTCATAAATTACAAAACCTTTTCTTTTTGCTAAAGCACTCTTATCATCTCCATATCTTGCTACATCAAGCCCCCAAATATTCTCGCCTTGCATTTTTTCAATACTAAAAGAGTTCTTGCTCATCGCATTTTCAATTTCACTTAGAGAAAATAATTCAGCACTCGAGCTATCTATAAACTCGCCATAAATTTCTTGCTTGACAACTTCACTACATTCTCCGCCTACTTCTTCAATTAATTCTTTAATTTGCTCTTCTTTTAAAAATGGATTATCATAACTTGAGAATTGAAAATGTTTCCAATTTTTATCGCTGAGTTCTTTTCTGCAAAGTTCATAAAATAGATTTTTTCCTTTAGGAACTCCACCGATAATCGCTCTTGATTTAGGATTATCAAGCAACATAGGGCGTATGGCGTTATACCAAAGATATTCTCCTTTGCTGCCTTTTAAAATAATTCCTGCTTCGTTTAAAATAACAAGGTCATATCCAAAACCTTCGATATTTTCACTTCTTTCAGCACTTCTCATATGAAGCACTGCTCCATTAATAATTAGTTTCTTATCTTGCACACTCCATGAGTAAAAATCTTTTGGCAAGTTTTTTAACTCAGGTGTAAAATATAACTCGTAATAATTTTGTAAATTTGCTTGTATGGTATCCACCCATAAAACATTTTGTCCTAAAAGCAAGTTTTCGATAACAAACTTAGCACTTCCCCTTGTAAAACCAAGTCTTCTGCCCTTTGCTACAGTTATAAAGCGTGGATTTTTATCATCAAAAACTTTAAGTTGTGCCGGAGTGTAAGAAAAATCGATTTTTAATTTCATTTGATTTCACTTCTTATAATTTCAATTTTTTGAACGTTATCGCTGACAACTTCTTGTTTATCCACATATCCATGCTGATTTTTTAGCAAGAACATACTAACGCTAGGAGTATAAGTGCCGATTAGGGAATGATTTAAAATATCCATTTCACATTTTTGCTTAGCATTGGATACAATTTCTCCAAAATCCTTATCCTTCTCCCACTCACCTAAGGTTTGCATTGTAATTCCTAAATACACAGCTAATCCCACTTTTGTTTTGGGTGCAAAAATAATACTCTCCTTAGTTTCTTTTAAGACAACTCTTTCATCAAAATAACTCTCTATTTTTGAAATAAGCTCTTCTTTTGTCATACTTTTGCCATTTGTCATCATTCTAGCCATCAAGCCACCCCTTCTTTAAAATGAAATTCTTTGATTTCTAAGTCTAAAAAAGATTTTTTGAAACTCACAACTTCATAATCGCCTTTTAAAACATTCTTATCGTTTTCAAATAACGCATCTAACACGCATTTTACGATATTGTCCCCATCGCCATGCCTTTTGCTGTTAAATCCTATTTTTAAAGAAAACTCATATTTCTTTTGCTTATCAAAGGCTTGAAAACAGCTAATATCATTTTGTCTTCTAAACTCCATTTGCAAGAGTTTTTTAAAATCTAAATATTTAAGATAATCTTTACATACAAATTTAGATCTTTGCGTGGTTCTTTTATAAGGAACTGGGTTGCTTTTTAAATCAATTTTTAAAATATACTTTTCCATTTCAGACTTTCTTAAATTTAGCTTATATTTTTAAAAGCCATTTTGCTTTTAAGAATTTTTTCAAATCTACTCTTATTCTCGTTAAATAGCCTTTTTTCTTCAGCTTTTTCAAGCTCTCTCATTTCATCTAAAGTTAAAACTCTTTCTATTTCTCGCACTGGTAAAGAATGCTCTAAATCTCTTCCTATCCTATCTTGATTTTTGAACATGAAATCAACTAAAGCTTCTTTAAATTCTCCATTAGCTATCAAATTACCATCTTTATAAGTGATTTGCTTAAAAGCATTGATGCAAATTAAAGAATCAATAGATTCTTGATTTATTTTAATTTTTTGATTGCTTCCGTAATTTGCAAAATATGAGTATTTAAAATCGCCTTTAAAAACTCTAAAGCAAGCTTGATTTTTGTATTTATTGCAAAGCCATTCTAAAAAAATTTCTTTGTCTTCAAAACGCTTTTTAAACTCTATTTCAGCTCTTTTGCAAACTCTTCTTAATTTCTCATAGGTTGTCCCTACGATATTCTCTCTTTCTAAAGTTTCGAAATAAAAATCTAAGAAAGAGTGGATATCATCAACGCTTTTTAGATATCTACCAACGATATCAGTTGCTTGAGCCTTATTAATTTCTAATAAGTCTATTAAAATTTGTATTTTTTCTTGCATTTTTTACTCCTTAAAAGCATCCTAAGGGCTTGTTTTTGTTCTCATCTTTCATTCCGTAATACTCCATCAAGCTATCAACCACACTAGGATTGGCTTCTTTTTTTCTGTTAAAACGCTGATTTTTTCTTGCTTCATTTTCTTTAGCGTATTTAAGCCATGTATAAAGACTTCCTGCCACACTTGACATTCTTTTTCCATTTCTTTTCCATTCCCTAGCATCCCAATAGCCTATAAAATCATTAGCCAACTCTTCACCAAAGTTTGTGCCATTTTTCTCATTAAAAGCTATTATTTGTCTCATGAGTTCATTTGCATTTGGGACTTTAAACTCTTTTTTTGCCATTT
The DNA here is from genome assembly GCF_001762365.1 of Campylobacter sp. BCW_6873. Lineage (NCBI taxonomy): Bacteria > Pseudomonadati > Campylobacterota > Epsilonproteobacteria > Campylobacterales > Campylobacteraceae > Campylobacter > Campylobacter sp. BCW_6873. The sequence goes on along the minus strand of NZ_MJWS01000075.1, from coordinate 115,426 downwards.
TCTCTAACTCCTTTTTGCTAAAATCAATAAAGCTCGTCACAAAAGAGGCGTTTTGATTAGAAACGCGTTCTTTCTTTTCTTGATTATTTTTTAAATTTTCTAAATTCTCTTTTTTTATAAATTTATTATTATTGATATTTATATTATTTATAAATTTATTATCACGTGCGTGCGTGTGTGTTTCTATATAATGCAAATTCTCTTTTTTTTCGTTTTCAGTGGTTAATTTTCTGTCGATTGATGAAGTGTTATTTTTAAGAGTTTTGCTTAGCTTTTCATCACTGTTTTTAAGCAAAGATAAAGATTTGTTAAAATGCTTTTTAACTTGATAATTTTCATCTTTTAAAATCCACTCATAAAAATTTAAAGAGCCATTTCTAACCTTTTTAATTTCTAAAAGTCTGAGTTCAATTAATTCTTTTTTAGCAATTCTTAGTCTATTTAAACTAATTCTTTGATTATTTTTAACTTTTATAAACTCTCTTAAATAGATCTCACTTACAATCGTTTTTTCACTAAGCTTTGCTAATTGAATATACAATGCTAAAGCATCAACACTAAGACCACCATAAGCTATAGTGTTTGATAATTTCAAATAGCCTTTTCTCTCTCTTAGGCTTTTACGCCCCAAAGCTACATCAAAACTTGCTATAAAATTTAGTATCACCAACTCTCCTTTATGTTATAATTTAAATTAAAAAGGTTTTTTATGTTTAATTCTTTCTTATCCGAAATGCTAAAAACCGCCACTTTAGAAAATTTGTTATATTTTTTAATAGGTGTTTTATTTGGTTTAAGTATCCGTCCTTTGTTTTTATATTTAACTAAAAAACAAAAACTAAAAAGAGTTTGTATTAAAGATATGAAGCTAGAAAACGATTTGACAAAAAGACTATATCCTAACTTAGGATATAAATTAGTTACAAAAAAAACTCCTTTTGAAATGGTTTTTAAAAAAGATAAATTTAAATACATTATTTGTCCTCACTACCGTGATAAAAAATGCGTTTTAGATAATGATAAATGCAAGATATTAAAATCCCAGCCGAAATACCAGCCACTAGAAACAGTCTAAAATGCAACATCATCAAAGTAAAAATAAATAATCCTATTATTTCAAATACCCTATCAAGCATTAATCATCCTAAAAGATTTTCCAAATTAAAAAATAACTAAAAAAACCTATTGAAAATCTCGCTATAAAAGCCATTTTTTAACCTTTAGTTCAATCGCCTTCATTCTCTATCCTTTCGCTTTCTCCCACGCTTAGGTATGTTTATAAGATTGCTACGAACATCCACCCAAAATTCATGAGGTATTCCATAGAGTTTTTTAAACTCTATTTGTTTTTTAAAGCTTGGGCGTGATTTATTTGTTCTAATCTTTTTAACACTAATAACCGTATAGTGATTACTCAATATTTTTGTAAAATCAAAAAAATCTATTTTTTTCATAACGAAAGTATAAAATAAAGAAACTTAATAAATATTTAATTATGTTTCTAATTATGAAACATTATTTGCTTGAAAAAAGTGTATAATTTTTATACTAAAAAAGGAGAGAATATGGGAAGAAATGGAGATATATTCGATTTTCATTTTGATACTGAAAAATTTAAATTTTATTTAAAAAATAGAGATAAAAAAGTTACATATCAAGATTTGATGGAAATTTTATATAAAAATGGCATAGAAAGCTCAGAAGCAACAATAAAAAAATGGTTGATGTCTAAAGAAGATAATAAAACAAAACCTAAACCACAATATATAAAAATTTTATGCAATGCATTAGATATTCCTTTTAACGAAGTGATATTGCAAGATGTTTTTAGAAATGATAATCAAATTAACTTCAGATATTTTCCAGATATTTATGCAAGTGCAGGACTTGGAACCTCATCTCAAAGTGAAGAAGTTAAAATAGTTTCCGTTGATGAAAATTTTCTAAAAGAAATTTTAGATATACCTATAAAGAAGAGTTATGATATTATAAAAATTAATGGCGATAGCATGGAACCTATTTTATCTAATGGAGATTTTATTATTGTGGATAGAAGCAAAAATTCACTTCAAACTATTTCAAATGCAGATATTGTTATTTTTAGAAAAAATGATGATTTATTTTGCAAAAAAATTAAAAAAGAACCTTTTGAAGATTATATTTTTTTAGTTTCTGAAAATAAAAAATACGAGGATAAAAAAGTAGATAATAGCGAATTTGAACAATGCGAGATCTTAGGTGCTGTAGTATCAAAAATGGCTGTTGAAACCTTTAAAAATTTTATAGAAGTGGTGGGATGAGAGTAAATATGAAAAAAGAAGAAAAAATAAAACGAAAAGAATATAATGTATTTTTTTATAAGCTAAGCGTAAAACCCAATTTATTTAATCAAGAAAATGAAATTTATAATAGTATGTTAGAGTTTTTAAAAATAAATTTAAGAGATAGACAACTTTGCGATATTAATGGATGCAAGGCATATGTAAATTTTATAAAAGAAAAAAATGGAATATATTTATTTTATTTCGAAAAATATAGACAAGAAGAATTACCGCAAATTGAAAATATAATTAATGGAAATATTAGAAATATATATCTAGAAGAAAATGAAGCTATTACAGAAAAAACTTGCTTTGCTTTATGTTTTAATGAAACAAAAGGTGCTTTTTATATAGCTTATGTAAAATTACAACATTCTTATGAACCATCGTCTTTACTTAAATATATTTCTCAAACTATAGGAATTAAAGAAGATGAGTTAAATTTATCAATTATCTTACATAAAGACACTTTAGAAAAATTATATAAATATGAAAAAATCAAAGGATATTCTTATACTATTGCTACACCAAATGAAACACTATTAAAAGAGTTCGGACTTTCAAAAGAAAGTCGTTTTATTTTGGCAAAAGAACAAGTTTCTAAAATTAAATTTGAAATTTCACTAGAAGAAACACAAAAATTTACAAAATCAAAAAAAGAGAAAATAAATAAACTTATTTCAAACAACACAGATTGTATTAAAAAACTTATTATGGAAGTTTGTTCAAAAAATGAAAAACCTGAAAAAATAGATTTATTTAAAGACATTTTTAAAGATAAAATTAAAGTAAATATTAATAAAAATAATGCTATAAATTTAGAAAGTATTGGAGAAAAACTTATAGAAACGTTACAAAAAAATAAAAATAATTTAGATAATATTTTAAAGAAATGATTGGAATATGATACACTTAATTAAAGAGATTTTAAAAGCTTTAGTTGATAAAATCGATGTTATCTTAGGAGCTTCCTTAACATTAGCCGGATTTTTAATTACCGCACTAACTATTATTATAACTATAATGCCAAATTATGCTGAAAATTCTTTAAAACAAGAATTCTTTAATGATTTTAAAATAGCAATAAGATTTTCTATAATATGTGCTTTATTTGCTTTTTTGTGTTTAGTTTTAAAAAGACAAGAAAGTGTTTCTTATATTTTAGCTTTTATAGATGGGGTTTTATTTTTAATTACACTTTGGACTACTTATAAATCAGTTAAGAGTTTATTTTTTATAGCTGAAAACAAATGAAAAAACTCATACTTTTACCATTGTTATCCACTCTAGCCTTTGCTGATTATAATCAATACAAACCAAGTGAAGATTTTGCCAAGTATTTTACTAAGCAAAACTGCTCACAAGTTTTAGATAAATTTTATTATATTAATTGCTATGATTATAATTATAAAGGCACTAAAGCTGTAGCTTATAAACTAGAAGCAGATAATCTAAAAGGCGAACAAATCAAAAAACGCCCACGCTTTGAAGATGATACAAATATACCTAAAAAATACCGCACTACATGGAGTGATTATAAAAATAGCGGTTATGATAGAGGACACACTCTTTCTAATGCTTCAATGCGAAAAACAACTCAAGCCCAAAGAAGCACTTTTTTAATGAGTAATATTACTCCGCAAAATCCACAAATTAATCAAAAAGTATGGAATAAGATTGAAAAAAGAGAAAGACAAGTAGCTTTAAAGCTTGGAGAAATTGAAGTTTTAAATTTGGTTAATTATGATAGCAACCCTCAAAGAATAAGAAATCAAATTGCTATTCCAAGCTCTTACACTAAGATTTTAAAAGGCGATAATTTTAAAGAATGTTATCAAGTGCCAAATCATGAAGTAGAAGTTGAGAGTATAAAAAGCTATAAGGTTGATTGTGATAAATAATGATTTTTCTTATGAAAAAATTATGATACAATTAAATAAATGTGCTGAAGCAAAATTAAAAAAAGAATTATCAAACTATAATTCAAAAGATTATTTTGCGGAATATCTCAAAGAAATATATTTTTCTATACCACCTAAACCTAGAAAAGTATTTATATCAAAAGAGATTAAAGAACGAACTCTAAATAAAAAAATACGGAAAACAATTAATAAAATAGAATATAAACTAAAAAAAGGAGAAGATGTTAATCCTTTTCTTAGTAAAAGATTTGATAACAATGATAAAATGTTTTCTTCTTTTGGAATTCATCATTTTCATCTAGGAGAATATCTTAAAAATAAACAAGAGTATGATAGAACTGGGGGCTTATTGTATTGTTTTTTACCGTATTACAATAATGATTCAATATATTTTATAGATGTATTACCCCATAAACAATGGTGTAATCAAGAACTATTTGATATTATACAGAAAAATTGGCCCGATGTTCTTCAATATACACAATCTTTTACTGTGAAAGATATATCAGAAAAAGACATTAAAAAATTAAGAAAATATAATATTAATTTTATACCTTCCTTAAAATCAGGTGAACTTGTTTTTTCAAATTTTGGATATATGTCTAATGGGGATCCTACATATGTATATTTATGTAAAATGAATATAAGAAAACAAATAGAACATATTTATAAAACATACCATATTAATATTAGCGATACAGAAATTATAGACTTTGAAATTAATAATAATTTGATATTAAAAAATATAGCTATTAAAAATAAAATATCAGGCAAAATAGATTTATATAATTTTTAATCAATACCTCATAAACCTTTTATATCCATCGCATTAATCCTTCCAATTTTCTAAAAATGTTTTTAAGGATTTTTTTGGTTTTTTATACTTATATAGCCAAATGCTAAAAAATAAGCTTAAAACAAATGGTGAAAAGAATAATACATATTTAATAAAAATCTCTAAATCACTTACTTCTATAAAATTACTAGGCACATAACCTAATTCTAAATTATCGCTAACGGGTTTAAGTGTTACATATTCTGCATTTACATAAGTTACTAATCCATAGCCAATTAATATAGAGTAAACTAAAATTGATACAATAAACATTTTTTTAAATTCAAAAATTAAATGGAATGGATTTGTGGTTTTAATTAAAATAAATTGCAAAACAGTCAAAGCAATCAAATAAATAAATGTTGCAAAACATGCTTCAAAAAAAGCTTCAACTTTATCATATCTCCACCAAAGATTAAGTCTATCCCATGTTCTCTCAAAATTTTCCATGTAGTCATTTTTTGACTTTAATTCAACAATATTATTACCAGCTAATAGAAGATGTTTGGTTTCACCTTCTATTAAATCTCCTATAATCTGTGGTATTTTATTTGTTAATATATAATAATTACTTTTAAGTTCTTGGGTATATTTTTCAAAATCTTCATATATAAATTTTTCTCTTTCATATTGAATTTTACTATATTTATCATCTTTTATCATTAGAATAGAAATAAAAACCACTAAACTTAAAAAAAATAAAACAGCCATTAATCTTTTTAACATTATTTAAAATCCTTATTTTTATTTATTCTTAAAAATTATATCACAAATATTTTTTAAAAAAGTTTCTAATTAATATACTAAATTAAATTTTAATTAAGTTTCTTTATTATATACTTTTATCAACAAAACAAAAAGGAGAAAAAATGAGTTTTACAGATTTTTATTTTGATAGAGAAGAAAAAAGAATTTCTAGCCAAACGAAAGAATTAATTACAAATGAGTTTGAAAGCAAAGAGAATTTAGAAAATATATTTGCAAACTTGCAAGATTTTAAAAACTCTTTGGAAATAAGCTTAGAAGATGATGAAGAAATATCTATATCTTTACAGGCTTATGGAGATGAATTTATGAGAAATGCTTATGAGCTTTTAGAGAGAGTTAGAAAATTCGAAAAACAATGCAAAAAGCTTTTTTGAAAGTTTAACAAGTTCTTTAAAAAAGAGCTTTCTTAAGCTTTTGACCGCTTGAAAATTAAGCTTTACTATCGCGTTGATAGTTCTGTATAGCGGAAGGGTTAGCAAGTTATCCATAAACTTGGCTCGTTATTATTGTTTATAGTGCTATTTTTAAGGTTTTCTTGCACTTTAAAAACGACAGAAAATCAAGAGTTTAAGAAAGCTTGCAAGATTTGCTCGGCTTTTCTTAAACTCCTTTAATGCTTAAATGGGGCAACTTTTACAAATTAACTACTTGAGAATTTACCTTTTTGTTTTATTTTCTATTCTAAAGAATTCAGTTGTCCCTTTTAAGCATTAATCTAAAAGGAAAAAAATGAAAGCTTATCACACAAAAGAACAAGTCATCATTAAACTTAGCAAAGATGAATATAGAAAAGAAATGAAGCTAAATAAGTCTTTAAAAGATGAAAATAGATTTTTAAAAACTGAAATTTCTAATCTTGAAAATGAAAAAATAGAACTTTTAAAAGAGTTAAAAGATCAAATAGAAGCAAATATGAAAAATATAAAAGAAATTAGCTCTTTGCAAAATAAAATTTATGAGCTTCTTTATATAAAAGAAAGGTCGAAACTATGTTCCTAAATAGTAAAAAAAATGAAAAAATAAGATATTTAGAAAAAGAAATTCAAAGGTTAAAAGGTGTAATAGCATTAAAAGATACTGCTATAAATGAAATTTCATTGAAGCTAGAAGAAGAAATTAAAATCAATGTAAAACTTAGTAATTTTCGTATAAAAATACTTGATGCTTTAGGGCTTATAGGCGTTTTTAAAAATGATGATAAAGCTATTAAAGAAGTAAAAAGATTAAAGGATAAAGAATGCAAATAACATCAAAACAACAAGAAAAAATAGTTTTAGAACTATTATTAAAAAATGGAATTATAGATAATTTCTATTGCATTGATAAAAGAATTACTACAAGGCTTGGAGCTTATATTTATAATCTTCGAAATAAAGGTTATGAAATAGAAACAGTTAGAAACAAAGAAACGAGAAATACTTTTTATATTTTAAAAAGCACTCCAAAAATAAAAAAGGCAGGATAAAATGAATTGCAGAATAATTAACTTAGAACAAGGTAGCCATGAATGGTTAAATTTTAGAAAAGGAAAAATAGGTGCATCGATGGTAGCATCTTGCGTAGGTATCAAATGTGCTTTTAATTCCAAAGAAGAAGCAAAAGATATCATCTTGGGACTTAAAGAAGTTTATCAAAATGAAGCTATGAAAAAAGGCAATAACTATGAAGCTTTGATTAGAGCTAGAGTTGAGTTTTTACATTCTGTGAGTATCACTCCTGTAGTTTTGCAAAGTCTAGAAAATGAAATGTTTATAGCGAGCTTAGATGGTATTGATGAAAATGGGGTTGTTTATGAGTTTAAATATTCGCAAGATGAGTATGATTTTATCAAAAGAAATAAAAAGCCAAGTGATAAATACTACGCTCAAGTGCAATTTCAACTCTATATCAGTGGTAAAGAAAAATGCATTTTTGTAGCCATGAATAAAGAAGAAGAGATTGTAGAGTGCGAAGTTTCAAAAGATGAAGCTTATCAAGAATGGTTGGTTAAAAATATAAAGCAATTTATATTAGATTATATCATAGATCAAAAAAGTGAATATAAAGAGCTTGAAGATACTAAAGCAAAAAATCTAACGATTGAAATTATAAGGCTTGAAAACACGATTAAACCTATTAAAGAAAAGCTAGAAAGTCTTAAAAAAGAACTCATAGCCTTAGCAAATGGAGAAAAAGCAAGATGTTTGGATATTACAATTTATCCGCAAAGTAGAACTACAATTGATTATAAGGGCTTTTTAGAGCAAAAAAATATTACTGTGCCTAAAGAGTTTTATAAAGAAAGTATTTCAATGTGTTTAAAAATCAAAAAAGGAGCATAAAATGAGTAATGAAGTTGTATTAAAAGAAGAAAATAAATTAGAAATAAATTTTAATCCTTATGAGTTGGCTTTGGTAAAAGGTGATTTATCAAAACTTAGTGATGTAGAACGAGCGAGTTATGTTAAAAATCTTTGTGAAAGTTTAAGCTTAAACATGCTTACAAAGCCTTTTGAATACATAGTATTAAATGGCAAACTTACTTTATATGCAAATAAATCAGCAACAGATCAGCTAAGACAAATAAGAAAAGTAAGTATTACAAAAACAGAGGTGGCACAAGTTGGCGATATTTATATGGTTACAGCCTACGCAGCAACACCAGATGGAAGAACTGATTGCGATACAGGTGCTTTAAATATTAAAAATTTAGGTGGCGATAATTTAGCAAACGCAATAATGAAAGCTATCACAAAAGCAAAAAGGCGTGTAACCTTAAGTATTTGCGGACTTGGAATGCTTGATGAAAGTGAATTAGAAACAATAAAGGAAAAGCGATTTTTAAATCCAAATGAAGATTTAAAAGTTTGGGGTAGTGATGAAAAAATAGCTTTAGAAAATAAAGCAAAAGAGATAAAAGCTTTAGGTGCTGAACTTAGAAAATTTATGAGTGATAATGGTTTAAACACCCAAGAGCAAAACAATTTTATAAAAAAACATTCTTTATTTACAAGTGAAAAAATACAAGAAGTTCTAAGTAATAAAGATGAATTTTTAACACAATTAAAAGGAGGATTATAATGTTACCAGCATTTAAGGCAAGTTTTGAAGTGGCAAATTATTCGCCAAGCGTAGAGTATTTAAGTGAAGGTGGGCTTTATAGCGGAGTTTTCCGCAAAGCCTTTTTATATGATAAATTGGCAAGCGATGGAAGCAATAATACTTTTATTTGTTTTGAATTTTTAACCAGAAAAGAGCAAAAACTAGCTATTTTTAATCTTTTTGTAGCTAAAAATAACGATTTTAGCTATATCAATAAAAATGGAGAAAAAGAAAATTATTTAGGATTTAGACAATTAAACGCTATTATGAAATTCTTTGGAATTGATGAACTTGATTTTAGCGAAAAGGGAAATGAGAATGTTTTTGGAGTGCAGACTGAAGTTATTTATCTAAATTCTTTAGTTAATAAACTTTTAGTTTTAGGTTTTGGAACAGAAGAATATTTAAGTAAAAATGGAGAGCTTGCTAACAAAATCTTTCTTGATAGAATTTTTAATGAAAAAATGCAAAACATGGATGAGTTTCAAAATAATAAAGAGCCTTTATCTATAAAATCTTTTAAAGCAAGGCATAAATCTTTAAATAACGACAATAATAAATCATTTATTCCAAAAGAAAATCAAAGCTATAATCCTTATGGAAATGAAGTAAAAAACAATAACAATGAAAAATATATCGAAATAGGAGATGACGATGAAAGTTTGCCGTTCTAATTATCTTGAAATTGTAAAAATCATACCATTTAGTGAAAGAAGAACTTGTTTTTGCGAATTTGCAAAACAAAATGAAATAAAAATCGAGAAAATAAATTATAAAAATCATATAAGTAAAAAAGAACTCAGAAAGGCTTACAAAATTTACAAAAGTAAGCCAAGTGAAAGAAATTTCTTTCATGAAAAAAAGCTTATTGTTAAAGCTTTTGAAGATGTTGAGAAATTTTTAAGGAGCGAAAAAATGATTAGGGGGATTTTTTATTGAAAGGGAGTAAAAATGTTTGATTTTTTAAAGATTAACACCTATTGGTTTGTTTCTTTTAAATGCATAGTTAATGATAAAACTATTAGTGGAAATAGAATTATTACAGATATAAGACCTTTTTGGCAAAAAGTAGATATTATTAGTATCCACAAATATGCTTCAAAAACTATAACAGAGCAGATGAATACAGATAATATATGCTTTACGCAATTTCATAAATTATAAATGAAATTATGTTTAAACATATAGAAAGAAGTCTATTTGCTTAAGTAAAATTTTGATAAAATAAAATAAAGGAGAAATAATGGAAAACTTAAAAGCTTTTAAGCTTATTTCAAAACGTATTATAAAAACACTTTTAAATGATTTTCCAAATCAAAGCATACTTTTTTCAGATGATTTTAACAAAGATTGTAAAGAATATAAAATAGACTTTAGCTCTTGTATTCATTTTCTAAAAGAATGCAAAGTTTTAAAATACGATAAAGAAAACAATGGTGATTTTTCAGGAGTTTTAATCAGTCCTAAAGCTTATTTATACTTTTCTAAAAATGATTTTAATGATATTGATGATTTAATCGAATTTTGTATGAGATAAAGGAGAATTAATGGAAAACTTAGAAAAATATAGAAAAGAAATATTTAAAGATGAAACTTCAGCAGGTGATGAAGGTGTTATAGCAGAAAGTATAGATATAGTAAATGATAAATTTGGACTTAATCAAGAACAAATGCTGCAAGCCCTTAACTTTTTATATAGTATAAAAGATAGTTTTTTGGGAAGAACAAAAAAAGAACCATCGGATAATATAGTAAATGAATTATCTTCTAAGATTATAAAGTATCTAAGACCAACATTGATTGTGTCAGAAAAAGAATTCAAAAAAGAAATTGACGAATTTTTATTGGACTATGGCTTAAAAATCCATATACAGGAAACAAACCCTTATGAAAAAATATATAGTATATATAAAGAATGGCAATTAGAAGATAATGATAATTTGTTTTTTAATCGAAAATCTGTAGGTATGTGGATAGAATGGTTTAAAGATAGCTATAAATATATATTTGATTTACATTTTTCTTCAGTAGAAAAAGAAAGCAGAGGTAGCAATCTTATACAATTAAAGGTTAGTGACAAATTAAAAAATGAATTGCAAAAAAAAGCAGATGAAGTAGGTGTTCCACTTACAACATATATTTATCATTTATTGATAGAAAGGATAGAGAAAATTTAAAATAGACTTTTTGATAAATTTATCAAAAAGTATTTTATTTTAATATTATAATATTTTATATAAATACTTTAAAATATTTAAGCAATATATAAATATTAATTTATTATACTTTTGTAGATTAAACAATACAGGAGTATAATTTATGCAATGTCCATTAATCTACAACAAAAAAATAGGTGCAGAAATAAATTCCGTAAATGCTAGAGAAATTTATAAAATTATAAATTCTGAACAGGAATTTGCTAATTGGATTAAAAATCGTATCAGTCATTATAGTTTTATCGAAAATCAAGACTACATTATAGAACTTGTTTATACAAAAGGTCGCCCACGCAAAGAATATTATGTAACCTTAGATATGGCAAAAGAGCTTTGCATGGTTGAGAATAACGAAAAAGGAAGACAAGCGAGGCGTTATTTTATAGAATGTGAAAAACGCTTAAAAAACCTTGAACAAGAGAAAATGCAAAAACTAGCTTTTCATCAAAGCTTAGGTTATAAATCACAGCTTAAACAACAAAAGGAACATTATGAAAACAAAATCAAAGCCTTACAATACGACTTAGAACATAAAAAGGAGCTAAGCTTTAAAAGAAAACTTAGCAAGGAAGAATTACTAGAACTTAGAAAAATCTTAGCCAAGGATTATGATATGGTTTGCATAAAAGAATGGGAAATGAGTTTATTTGCCGAAAAAATAGGAAAAGATACTGTTTTTGAAGCTGTTTTAAATAAGCTTGAAAAAGAGCTTAATTATTGGCAAAATTATGAAGAATACGAAGAAAAATGGAGAAAAATATTAAGGAGATGAGATGGGAATTTTAAAAAGACTTGATGAAACTATCATTATCGAAAATGATAGGAAAAGTGAAAAAGAATTAGTTGAGTATTGTATTTTAGAAGGGATTTCTTTAAATAATGCAAACTTGGAAAATATAAATTTAAGTGGATTAGATTTTAATAATGCATTTATAAATGGAGCTAGTTTTAAAAATGCTAATTTAAATGATATTTCAAGTAAAAATACATCTTTTATAGATTGCGATTTTAGTGGAGCAAGTTTCCATTTTTGTAATTTTTTAAGAACAGAATTTGAAAATTGTATATTTGAAAATGTAGATCTTAGGGATTGTATAGGAGATATGAAAAATATCTTTAGTGTTGTCGTTGATACCTATGTTATGACTTTTACAAAAACTATGATGAATTTAGGTTGTGATACTAAAACAATAAAAGAATGGCGTAATTTAAGCGTTGATGATTTAGAAGATGAAGAACAGAAATGGCTTTGGAGTTATTACAAGGATACTATTTTTGAAATTATAGATAAAAGATTAGGAGTTGAAAATGGTTAAAAAATATTTTAGAGAAAAAGAATTGAGCGAATATTTAGGAGTTAGTATAACATCATTATTTAAGTTAAGACAAGATGGTAAAATACCTTACATTCGCATAGGAAAATCCATAAGATATGAAATAAAAGAAATAGAAAAATGGCTTAAAGCTAAGAGACATTAAAAGCAAAACTCACAAAGAGAGTTTAAGTAATTTCCATACCATTGCATAAGTTTTGCTCTTAAATCAATTGCCTTGGCTCTGTTGTAAGCCCTTTCTATTTCATTGCCGCTTATATGATGTAATATCATTTCTGCTATATCTTTACTAATACCTTGCTGAATTAACTCATTGCTTTTATTAGTATAAACACTTCTAAAAGTAGAACGATATCCATGTATAGTGTGCTCTAAATTATAAAATTTAAAAAATCTTACAGCAAAATTCTCACTAATAGTTCCATTATTATTAGCGAAAATATACTTTTTATCTCCATTTAAAATTCTTTGTATATCTAGTATCTTTAAAGCATATTTATTTAAAGGGATAATATTATCACCATTAGATCTTACTTTCATTTCATCTGCTTTTATAATCCAAAGATTGTTTTCAAAGTCAATATCACTCCATTTAGCAAATCGAATATTTTTACTTCTTTGTGCTGTCAAAAGCGTAAAATAAATTGCATTAATTATAGTTGTATTTGTCCGTGGATGATTTTTATATTCTTTCATACATTCTAACATATTTCTTATTTCTTGTTCTTCTACTATAGCTTTAAAATGTTTAACTTTATTGTGATTTGCTTCATTGTAAAATTTCTTTAAATCTTTCAATTGAAGTATTATATCTGTTTTTAAGTCACCTCTTTGTCTACTAATCTCAAATATCCTACATAGCAAAGATATATTTTTATTTATTGTTTCGTATATTCCTTTTTTCTGCATTAAATCATAAATAGGTAAAAAATCATCTTTTTTCAATTCATTTATATCTTTTTGTCCCAAAGTTGGAATAATATATTTTTTAAAAATTGACTGTTCTTTTTTAATTGTAGCTGAATTTAATTTTTTAGATTTTATATCAACATAAAGAAAATTTGCTTTTTCAAGTGTCATAACCTTATCATTTTTGCCGATAAATTTTCCATCATACATTGATTTTAAAAGATCTTTTGCTTTTTCTCTTGCATTTGTAACATTTAAAACACCTTTTTGGCATTCCCCTATTGTTATAAAATTTTTAAATTTTGAAGCTCTTAAATAAAAAACTTTTTTACCCGTTGGATTAACTCGGACATATAATTCTTTTGGTTCTCCTACGCTAATCATATACCTTTTATCTTTTATTTCTAAATTGTCTATATCTTTTTGAGTTAGCATTAAAAAAACCTTTTTTTAGTATTTTTGTAGCCAGAATTAGCTTTTTTACTTTGGCTACATAAATGGCTACAGAATTATAAGAAAAAATAGAAAAAATTTCAATCATAATGAAAAATTTTAATGTAGAAAAGTTGTTAAAATAGTGTATTTTGTATCTTAATATTACTTAATGAATTACTACTTGGTGTCCACGGCGAGATTCGAACTCACGGCCTCAAAATTAGGAATTTTGCGCTCTATCCTGCTGAGCTACGAGGACAGAAAGCGGGAAAAATCCCGCTAAAAATTTAACCGTTTCTTTTTTTGATGATTTCATCCGCAACATTTTTAGGAACTTCATCATAATGATCAAATTCCATAGAATAAGTCGCACGACCTTGAGTTTGACTTCTAAGATCAGTAGAATAACCAAACATTTCAGCCAAAGGACAAAATGCTGTGATGATTTTATTTCCACCACGCTCATCCATGCTATTTACTTGACCACGGCGTTTGTTAAGATCTCCAATAACATCACCCATGTAATCTTCAGGAGTTTCTACTTCAACTTTCATCATAGGCTCTAAGATTACAGCACCTGCTTTTCTAGCACCTTCTTTAAAGCCCATAGAAGCAGCAAGTTTAAATGCCATTTCAGATGAATCCACTTCGTGATAACTTCCATCATAAACAGTTACTTTAACATCTTCTACAGGATAACCTGCTAAAACACCATTTTGTAATGCTTCTTGAACACCTTTATCAACCGCAGGAATGTATTCTTTTGGAATTACCCCACCTTTGATATCATTAACAAATTCATATCCACTACCTGGCTCAAGCGGTTCAAGGCGTAAGAATACATGTCCATACTGACCACGACCACCTGATTGTTTAGCATATTTGTATTCTTGTTCAACGGTTTTTCTAATAGTTTCGCGATAAGCAACTTGTGGTTGACCTACTTCAGCTTCAACTTTAAATTCACGTAGCATTCTATCAACGATAATTTCAAGGTGTAACTCACCCATACCCGAAATGATAGTTTGGCCACTTTCTTCATCTGTAGAAACTCTAAAACTTGGATCTTCTTGTGCTAATTTATTTAAAGCAATAGACATTTTCTCTTGATCAGCTTTAGTTTTTGGCTCAACTGCAACAGAAATAACTGGATCTGGAAAATCCATTCTTTCAAGGATTACCTTATCTTTTTCACTTGCAAGAGTATCCCCTGTTAAAGTATCTTTAAGTCCTACAACAGCACCAATTTCGCCTGCGTAAAGCACTTTAATCTCTTCTCTTTTGTTAGAGTGCATTTTTAACAAACGACCAATTCTTTCTTTTTTATCTTTAGTTGAGTTATAAGCATAAGAACCGCTTTCTAAACAACCGCGATAAACACGCACGAAAGTAAGTTGTCCTACAAATGGATCTGTCATGATTTTAAATGCAAGCCCTGCAAACTCGCCATCATCGGTTGATTTTACAGAAACTTCTGTGCCATCTTCATATTCACCCTTGATATTTGCCACTTCATCAGGAGCTGGTAAATAAGCCACAACAGCATCAAGTAAAGGTTGAACCCCTTTATTTTTAAACGCTGTACCGCAAAGCATAGGAACGATAGAAAGACTTAAACATCCTGCTTTAATCCCTGTTTTAATCTCTTCAAGGCTTAATTCTTCTCCGCCTAAATATTTTTCCATCAACTCATCTGAAGTTTCAGAAACTGTTTCTATCATTTTTGTACGATATTCTTCTGCCTTTTCTTTAAGTTCAGCTGGAATTTCTTTTTCTACATAATCAGTTGGCTTAGTATCATCTTCCCAAACTAAAGCTTTCATAGTTACAAGATCGATTACGCCTTTAAAATTATCCTCAGCACCAATTGGAATTTGAAGTGGAACTGGATTAGCTTTTAAACGGTTGCGAATTTGATCTTCTACATTGTAAAAATTTGCACCGATTCTATCCATTTTGTTTACAAATACTATTCTTGGAACACCGTATTTATTTGCTTGTCTCCAAACTGTTTCACTTTGAGGTTGCACCCCACCCACTGAACAAAATACCGCAACAGCACCATCAAGAACACGCATAGATCTTTCAACTTCAATTGTAAAATCAACGTGGCCTGGAGTGTCAATAAGGTTGATTTGATGGTCTTTCCAAAAACAAGTTGTAGCCGCAGAAGTGATAGTAATCCCACGCTCTTTCTCTTGTTCCATCCAGTCCATAGTTGCAGCACCATCATGAACTTCACCGATTTTATGACTCATACCTGTAAAGAAAAGAATTCTTTCAGATGTAGTCGTTTTACCCGCATCGATGTGAGCAGCAATACCGATATTTCTAACTTTCTTTAAGGGAGTACTTCTTGACATACACACTCCTTCTTACCAACGATAGTGAGCAAATGCTTTATTTGCTTCAGCCATTTTATAAGTATCTTCTTTCTTCTTAAATGAAGCACCTTTGCTATTAGCAGCATCTAAAAGCTCGGCTGCAAGTTTATCAATCATAGTTCTTTCACTTCTTTTTCTTGCAAAAGAAATAATCCAACGAATCGCCAAAGCTTGCTGTCTAGCAGGGCGAACTTCTACTGGAACTTGATAGGTTGCACCACCTACACGACGAGATTTCACTTCTAATAAAGGCTTGATATTTTCAATCGCATCATTAAAAATATCAATACCTTTTTTCTCGCCACCTTTTTTATCAATAGCTTCCAAAGCACCATACATAATTGTTGTAGCTGTGCTTTTTTTACCATCATACATTAAAGAATTAATAAATTTTGTGATTACTTTATTACCATAAATCGGATCAGGCAAGACTTCTCTTACCGGAGCTTTTCTTCTTCTCATTATTTTTCCTTCAAATTTTAAATTTTACTCAAACAAAATCAAATCTAACGGATTTGTCTGTATGAATGATTATTTTGCAGCGCCTGCTTTAGGGCGTTTAGCACCATATTTAGAACGAGAAACTGTTCTTTTTGCAACACCTGCTGTATCAAGAGCACCACGAACGATGTGATATTTAACCCCTGGTAAGTCTTTTACCCTACCGCCACGCACTAAAACAATGCTGTGTTCTTGCAAGTTATGACCTTCACCGCCGATATAACTGATCACTTCAAAGCCACTAGTAAGTCTTACTTTGGCAACTTTTCTTAACGCTGAGTTTGGTTTTTTAGGTGTTGTAGTATAAACCCTAGTGCAAACTCCCCTTCTTTGTGGACAATTTTTAAGCGCTGGAGATTTAGATTTTTCTAAAACTTTTTTGCGCTCTTTTCTAACCAATTGATTTATGGTAGGCACAATAATTCCTTTCTTTAAAAATGTAATAAACTTTGGATGATATCTAAAATTTACTTACAAAAATATAAACTAGAAATAATTTAAATGCTTTTAAAAATTTTTATAAAATAAACCTACATAATTTACATTAATATTTATAAAACATAAACTAATTTTTAATTATTGTTTTACTTATAAAAATAATCTTACTCATTTTAGACAAAATGAAAAATTCCAAAATTGATTTTAAGAAATTACTAAAAAAGTGTTTAATCCATAGTTATAAAGCATCATACTTGATTCCAAGATTATAATAACTCCTATCTAAAAATTTAGATAGGATAAAAATCATTGTTTATTAGTATTATACTGCAAATATACCACATGGGTAGCTAAATATTCTTCAAGACCATGTTTTCCGTCAGCTCCGCCTATGCCACTTTTTCTAAAGCCTGCATGAAAACCTTGCATAGCCTCAAAATTTTCACGATTAATATAAGTTTCACCAAATTTAATTTCTCTGCTAGCTCTCATTGCTATATCTAAATTTTGTGTATAAATAGAACTTGTAAGACCATATTCACAATCATTTGCCATATCAATAGCTTCATCAAGTGTATCAAATTTAGCAATAGGCAAAATGGGAGCAAAAATTTCTTTTTGCATAATTTCATCCTCATGCTTAACATTAGTAAGAACACTTGCAGGAAAATAATACCCACTTGTATCAGTGATTTTTCCACCGCATTCCACAACTGATCCTTTAGCACTAGCTCTTTGAAGCATTGCTAAAGCATTATCAACCCCTGCTTGATTGACCAATGGTCCCATATCAAAATCACCTTTTAAGGTATTTCCAACACTTACCTTACTCATGGCTTTTACAAATTTATCTACAAATTCATCATAAATGCTTGTATGCACATAAGCTCTTTCGGCACAATTACAAACCTGTCCATTATTGCAAATTCGACTTGCCTTAATCGCTTCTACCGCCAAATCAATATCCGCATCTTTACACACTATAGCAAGAGCTTTTCCGCCAAGTTCTAAAGAAACTTTTATGATATTTTTAGCTGCAGCTTCCATTACTCTAGCCCCTGCTTCAACACTTCCTGTAAGACTTACCATGCCTATATTTTCATTGCTTGATAATTCATGTCCTACTACACTACCTTTACCTGCAACCAAATTAAACACACCTTTTGGCAAAGAACTTTGCGAAACAAGTTTTGCAAATTCAAAAGCATTGTTTGGAGTTTCACTACTTGGCTTTATCACTATAGTATTTCCTGTTAGCAAAGCAGGCGCCATCTTTCTTGCGATTAAGAAAAATGGAAAATTCCAAGGTAAAATTCCACCAATTACCCCAATAGCACTTTTATATAAATATATATGCTCATTAGCTCTATCGCTTTGTATGATTTCACCCTCATATCTTCTAGCCCATTCGGCCGTATAATCCATATAATCTGCTGTAAAATTAACCTCCACACTGGCTAAAGCTCTAGTTTTTCCTTGCTCTTGCATTAAAATTTCTGTTAAGAAGTTAGCATTTTTGCGTATTAAACTAGCTATTTCTCTTAAATGATTTGCCCTCTCAATTGCTGGCTTAGCCTCCCAAGATTTTTGTGCTTTTTTGGCTGCTTCAATCGCTCTTTTAGCATCTTCTAAAGAAGCACTTGCTACTTTTGAAATGACTTCTTTAGTAGCTGGATTTAAAACTTCGATAAAATCCCCATTATGTGGGATAAATTCCCCATCAATATAATTTAAATAAATTGTCATTTTTTCTCCTTTTTTAGTCTAAGTGAAACACTTCTTCCATATTTAGCCACTTTTGTCCTGCATAACCTAAAGATATTTGACAAGGATCTGTTACTTTCCACCATTTTTGCGTGTTTTCATCTCTTATCATCTTAGCCATATCTGCTTCAAAATCAGCACCTACATATTCAAAATATGCAAATAAATATTCTCCAAACAAATAAATGGAATAATTTTGTATATTACATTCTTTAATCATCTCACAGACCCCTTCATAAGGCTTTGCATGAAGATTTTTATATTCTTCTATTTTTTCCTTTTTTATCTTTATGATTTGACCATATCTTTGCACCTGTCCTCCTTATAAATTAATAAAGCATTTTTATAAAATATTTTATCTAGATCATCAAAAATTTTACTTTCTATAATAAGCTTAGCCCACTTAGCTGGAGCTATTTTTGCCACAGGATAATTACTACCAAATATGAATTTATCTTCACTAAAATTTTCTTTTAAAAAAGTGAAAAGATCATAAATAAATTCTTTTGGGGTTTGTTCCGAAAAATCATCTGCAACCGAAAGCTTAATATATAAATTTGGAAATTTTTTCAAAAGAATTAAATCTTTTTTATACTCATTTAAACGATCCATTTTTGGACTTCCTAGATGATTTAAAACCACTTTTAAATTTGGATTTTTATTTAAAAATTTTTCTAAAAAACTGAGTTCTTCATTTTTCATACAAGCTTCAAAAGATATATTAAAAGTTTTTAAAATTTCTATTTTTTCTTCAAAATCTACTTCGAATAACCTTTTAGCTCCTTTTTTACTTACATGCATTACCTCTCTAAAAGAATTAAGTTCTTCTTTATGTTTTAAATCCGCTAGACAAAGCAAAAGATTATGAAGCTTTTTTTGCTCTAAAGCAAATAAAGCTTCTTTTTCTAAATCATCGCTATTAGTTTCAACATACATAGCACCTATAAATTCAAATTCTTTATATTCTTGTTTCATCCTAAAAAAATCATAATTTTGCTCTAACTTTTCATCGTCTTTTATCCATGAAATAGGTATTTTTTCCAAATCCCAAAGGTGCAGATGAGCATCAAAAATCTTTTGCATTTTTTCTCACTTTTGAGCCTATAAAGCCATACCAAGACACATATAAAAACAAAGGTGCCATTGCTAAATATCCAGTGCCTGTACCATAATGATCATTAATAAAGCCTATAATTATAGGCATAATTGCTCCACCTACTATACTCATCACAAGCAAAGATCCGCCTAGTTTTACTTGATTTAAAGGTAAATTTTTTGTTGCTACCGCAAAAATAGTAGGAAAAGAAATAGACATAAAGAAAAATAAAGCTATTAAAAGTACTATGCTAAAAAACCCGCTAGCAAAATACAAACTAAAACATATAAGCACATTGATTAGAGAATAAAATCCTAAAATTTTTTCACCTTTGATTATCTTCATCAAAGGAGTAGAAACAATGCGTCCCAGCATAAATGCAACCAAAGCTATAGAAAAATAATAAGCACCTTGCGCATCTTTTAAACCTTCATTATGTTCCACAACATAATTGATAAAAAAAAGCCCCTGCTACAACTTGATTGGCTATATACAAAAACTGCGCTAAAAGCCCTAAGTTAAAATGTCTGTGTTTAAAAACATATATAGGCTTAGAATCATCTTTTTGCTTATAATCATCACTTACCGCACTTCCTTCTGGAAGCTTATTTGCAACAAAAGCAATTAAAATCAAAATAACAATGACAGCAATTCCTATATAAACAAGCTGGACATTTCCCATATTAGCTACTAGTGCAGCTTCAATTTGCTCCGCACTTGCACCTTCTTCTTGTTTTGTAATAGATAAAAATAAAGCTCCACCTATAATAGGTCCTACAAATTGCCCCAAACCATTAAAACTTTGCGCAGCATTGATTCTAAAGCTCGCATTTTTTTCATCACCAAGCTTTGTCATGTAAGGATTTGCGCTAGTTTCTAAAGAACCAATACCACAAGCTAAAATAAAAAACGCAAACAAAAACAAATGAAAAGAAGCCAAATTTGTAGCGGGTATAATAAGCAAAGCTCCTATGGCATAAAGAGCTAAGCCAAAAATGATTCCCATTTTATAAGAAAATCTATTGGCTATATAACCTGCGGGTAAGGCTATGATAAAATAAGCACCAAAATAAGCAAACTGTAAAAAGCCACTTTCATGCTGGCTAATATGAAGATGATTTTGAAAATTTTTATTCATCACATCAATAAGTCCATAGCTTACTCCCCATAAAAAGAAAAGAGAAGTTACCAAAACAATGGCTACTTTTATATTTTTAGAATCAGTCATTTTTACTCCTTAATTTTCATCCCAATTTAATGCTCTATCTAAATGTACATAACCTCCATCTGGCATTAAAATTTGCCCTGTAGTATGTGAAGCAAGAGGGCTAAGTGTAAAAACCGCTGTATTTGCAATTTCCTCTATGGTAGTAAAACGATGACCTAAAGGTATAGCTTTTGCGATTTTTTCATATTGTTCTTTAGGATTAGGAAAATTTTGCAGCCATTTTTCATAAAGAGGAGTCATAACTTCAGCAGGAGCTATGGCATTTACTCTAACGCTATCTTTAGCAAAAGCACAAGCCCATTCCCTAGTAAAACCAATTTGAGCCGCTTTGGCCGAAGCATAAGCTGAAGTTCTTCCTTGTCCTGTGATGCCTGTTTTACTCACTATATTTAAAATGCTGCCTTGCTCTTTTTTAATATAAGGCAAACACTCTTTTGCCATAGCATAATAATGAAAAAGATTGTTTTCGTAAGATTTAATCAAATCTTTAGTACTTGTGTTTTCAATATGCAAATTATCATTTGCACCTGCATTATTTACAAGTGCATAAATTCCACCATGTTTTGTAGCGACCTTTTTTATAAGCTCTTCAATTTGCTCATAATTTTTTAGATCGATCTCGTAAAATTCATAGCTTTTGCATAAATTTTTTAATTCCTCATCGTGCTCTTTAGGCATAGATCTTGAAAAAAAACTACAGGAATTCCACCCTCCATAGCCCATAATTTAGCAATGCCATAACCAATACCCTTAGCGCCACCTGTAATAATACAAATCTTATTTTTAATTTTCAAATCCATTTATTCTCCTTTATCTAAATTTAAAGTCATTTTTAAATGCACTAATACCAATACGCCTAAAATTGCTATTAATGCTAGTACTATAAGTCCAAACTCGACCCCAAAATGATTTTCTATATATGTTTTTAAAGTCGGTGCGACAAAACCACCTAAATTTCCTAAAGACCCTATAAGTGCAATAGCAGCTGCACCACCTTTTCCCTTTAAAACTTGAGTTGGCAAATTCCAAAATATAGGCTGAATTACGATAAAACCTATAGCAGCTAAGCTAATAAAAAATAAAAATGGTGCTAAATTTGCAACAAAAGTCGAAGCTATCATGCTTAAACTTGCTAATAATAAAAATAAAATCGCATATAAATTCCAAGAGCGTTTTTTATCAGCTAATGAGGTAAATATTGGCAAAGCAATAAAAACAAAAATCCAAGGTATGGCATTTAAAAGTCCGACTTCAAAACCCACATTTATTTGCAATATTTGAGCTATTTTACTTGGTAAATAAAAAAGAACACCATAAACACTTAATTGTATGCAAAAATAAATAAATACAAATTTCCATACTAAAATACTTTTAAAAATATCCTTAATAGAATAATCTTTTGCCTTTGAATTACAAATTTCTATATTTTTTAACAAAACAGCTTTTTCTTTTACATCCAACCATTTAGCATATTTTGGGTGAGAGTCAAGATAAAACAAACAAAAAACACCCACCAAAACAGTAATTCCGCCCTCGATTAAAAACATCCACTGCCAATTTTTAAAATACATATTTGGTGCATAATCAAGTATAAAACCGCTAATTAAAGAACCAAAAACAAAAGCAATTGGAACTCCCATTTGATAAATTCCATAAGCTTTTGATCGATATATAGCTGGGAAAAAATAACTAAGGTATAAAATAATGCCTGGACTAAAACCTGCTTCAGTTAAACCCAATAAAAATCTTAATACATAAAAACTTGTTTCTCCTTGTATAAAAATCATAGCCATAGTTACAAGTCCCCAAGTGATCATTATGCGACTTAACCAAATCTTAGCTCCTAATTTATGCAAAAGCAAATTTGAAGGCACTTCAAATAAAGCATAACCAACAAAAAATATCCCAGCACCCAAAGCATAAGCAGCCTCGCCGATGCCTGCATCAATTTCTATATGAGATTTAACAAAACTAATATTTGTTCTATCAAGCATGGAAAGACAAAACATTAAAACAATCAAAGGCAAAATACGCCAAGATATTTTTTTACATATTAACTTTAACTCTATTGAATTTATATGCTCCATCCTTTACTCCTTAACAAGTTGTAGCAAGTCTCCAAACTGAAAAATCATTTTGTTCGTTTATCTCTGCTTTTACTAATTCTCCATTTGAAATTCGCACGATTAATTCTACAAGCTCATCACGCACTTCTTCTTTTGTTTTTACCCCATCTATAATGCTTCCTGCGTTAATATCAATAGCATCATTCATATTTTCATAGCAAAAAGTATTAGAACTCATCTTTATAGTAGGCACGATAGCAGAACCCGTTGGAGTACCACGACCTGTAGTAAAAACACAAATATTTGCCCCGCCTGCAACCATGGCACTAAGTTGTTCTATATCATTGCCTGGTGTATTCATAAAAGTAAGTCCTTTAGAAACTACCGGTTTAGCATAATCAATTACATCCATTAAAGTTCTAGTTCCTGCTTTATAAACACAACCTAAAGATTTTTCTTCTATAGTACTAAGTCCGCCTACAATATTTCCTGGACTAGGATTTGCCCCTCGAATATCAGCATGAAAAGATTTAACCAAATTCTCATAACCCAAAATCTTATCATATACCTTTTTAGCTATTTCATCATTTTTTGCTCTCTTAGCTAGTATAGCTTCACAACCTATAAGCTCTGTAGTTTCTGCTAAAATTACCGCACCACCCTCATCGATTACAAAATCACTCAAACTTCCTAACGCAGGATTAGCACTAAGTCCGCTATAGCTATCACTTCCACCGCATTCTGTGCCTAAAATCAAATCACTGAAATCTCCTTCACTTTTTTGTAATTTTGCAGCACTTTCAAGCATTTCATTGACTATTTTGATACCATTTTCAATGGTATTTTTACTACCACCACATTCTTGTATCACTAAATATTCAACCTTTTTATAAGGCGTTGCTTCTTTGATTTTTTCTGCTACCACTTTGGCTTGTATCACCTCACAACCAAGCCCTACAATTAAAACACCAAAAACATTAGCATTAGTTCCATGGCCTATCAAAACATCTCTAGTTTGCAAAGCGTCAAATTCAAGCTGAGAACAACCATGCTGATGGTTGATATAAACCGCTCCATTGCATTTTCTAGCTATATTTTCACACACTTTATTAGCACAATGCACACTTGGTATAATAATGACTTTATTTCTTAAGCCAAATTTACCATCTTCTCTTCTATAACCCATTATCTTTTTCATATTTATTCCTTATCCCCACGACCTCTAATACCTGCAGTGTTGTGGATATGTACCCATTCCCCTGCACTAATATCACAACTTGCACTAGCTATAGCTTCTGCGTATTTGATGATAATTTCATCTTTTTTTATATCTTTTAGTGCAAATTTATGTCCGCTTGCAATATCATTTAAAAGCTCTATATTTGCCACATTTTCACCTTTTTTAAAGTCGCGCAAAGCTGTGGCAACATTGTCTTTTTCATTGACTATAATATATCCTTTCATAGTTTTCCTTTGTTGATATGTGTTTTAGCCCATTTAGCATAGTATGAAGTTAAAATTGGTACCACAAAAGCTGTAATAACCACACAAGTACTTACCAAAACCGTTGCATAATCTGCTTGCTCTCTAAGCTCTGGATAAAGCTGTGCTATAAGCATAGGCGTAGCAGCTGCAGCTCCTGCTGTACTAGATGCAGCAATTCCAGCTGTTCCATTACCTTTAGCTAAAAATATGTCTGCTAAAATCAGAAAAAATCCTGTAAAAACAATCACAGAAAAAGCCAAAATAAGTCCTGCAATTCCTGCTTCATAAATAGAATGAAGACTGATAGTACTTCCAAGAGAAAAACCTAAAAATATAATCATAGGTTCATTGAGTTTTGTCAAAAATACTCTAAATTCCTCATCTAAATTCCCTAAAATAAAACCTAGTAAAAATGGTAAAATCAAGCCTATAAAATTTTGCAACGGAAAACTTGCAAGTCCTGTGGTTCCTAAAATTATCATAGTAAATAATGGTCCACTTTCTATCATTAACAATAAACTTGCTCCTGCTTCTTCTGTAGTTCCATATTGTTTTGTCAAAGCTGTGTATAACCCTGCATTTGTCATATCCATAGCAGCTACAACCGCTAAAGCACTAAAACCTGCAAACAAACCATTACTCACCATACCTTGTGGAATTAATTTTTGTACAATAATACATGCCAAAAATGCAGCAAATATTTTAGTTGCCAATAAAATCCCTGATTTTTTTAGTACTGTTGTAGTAGCTTTTAGTTTAACACTCGCACCAATACCAACAAACCAAACTGCTATAATCACAGTAGCCCCTGTCCCTAATGCATTAGTAAAAGGTCCAAAATAAGCTAAAATGTTAGGCCAAAAAGTATGAATTATGGCTCCTATTAGCATAGGTATTAACATCATCCCACCTGGTGTCTTCTCAAGGAAATTCTTTATTTTCATAGCAATGCCTTAATTAAGTTTTATACCTGTTTCTTTTTCTATAGTTTTAATAAGTTCCTTAGCTTCATCAAAACGAGTGTTTAATTCTTCTTTTGTAGTAGGTGATAAAGGATGAATACTAGCATTTGCAAATTCAAATCCTCTAGCCTTTAAAAGCAAAGCAAAACCCATAGGAAAAGCCATACTCATACCAAATCTTATAGCCTTTAGTAAACTTTTTTGTATTAGCAAAGCTCTGTCTATATTTTTTTCATTGATTGATTTGTAAATTTCACTCATAAGTTCTGGAAAAACTCCACCTATGCTAGTCATAGAACCTTTTGCACCCGCTAATAATGCACCTGCATAAAATTCTTCTCTTCCTACAAAAACATCAAAATCACTAGGTACTACATCTAAAATATGATTTAAAAGCAAAGCATCCTATAAAGATATGTAAAAAAGTAAAGTGAGAGAAATTTTAATCAAAGTATTATTTTATAGTATTTTGATGAGATTTTTTTAGAAATCAAAGTGAGCTTTTATCTTTACATTTTTTTACATTGTGCTTTACACATTTTTACATTCTTTTTACAAATACTTTACAAAATCTTTTAAACACCTTTAAAAATTAAAGAGTAGTCTTTTTAAAATATCCTACAACGCGTCCGAGTATTTCAAAGTTTTCACCTTCTAAATTAATGGGCTCATACGCTTTGTTATCGCTAAGGAGTTTTAGCTTGGGGCGTTTTTGAAGGCGTTTTACATAAAGCTCATCTTCAATGCGTGTTACACAAATTTCGCCTTCTGCCACTTCTCCTTGCTGGATTAAAAGATAGCAATTTTCAGGAAGTGTTGGTGCCATAGAATCGCCTTGTCCTAAAATCACAGAGAGATTTATAAAAGAGTATAAGCCAAAACATTCACGCAAAAAACTTTTAGAAAGTCCCAAAGCTTGAGTGCTTTCTTCATCGTTATAAGTGCCACTTCCAGCACTTGCTCTTACATTTTCAAAAAAAGGAATGTTTATCATATCATCGTTTAAGGTTTCTTGTTGATTTTCCAACTTAGGGACACATTTATCTTGACTTAGGGACATTTTAGAAGACAGACTAAGGGACAACTTAGGGACATTCGCAAAATAATTCAAATCAATATCTAAAACTTTTGCAATTTTTATTAAATTATGTATTGTTATATTAGATTCTTTTGTTTCATATCTTTTTATTGAATCCAGTGAAACACCGCTTGATTTAGCTAATTCTAATTGTGTTAAGTTTTTAGCTTCTCTAGCATTTTTAATTTTTTGAGAAATATTCATAAAATACACCTTTTGTCTTGACAAGTTTAATAAATTACACTATAATTCTATTACTTTTAAAAGAATTGTATCACAAAAAGATTTTTTTTAAAAGTGGCTTGGGTGGGTGGGGATAATATCACTTTTGGAGCTTTAAAATGAAAGTTTTAAAGTGTAAAAAGGTGGTCGTAAAACTCAAGTTTGGAAGCTAAAAATCACTTTCAAACTTGAGTTATAAAATCATCTTTACCACTCCTTTTTTTGGAGTGGTTTAAGTGATTATACCATAAAGGAGTAAAAATGCGTAAAAGCTTTACAAGTTTAACTGAGCAAATGAGCAAAAAAGGCTTTAAGCTTCGTACTTGGGCTAAATTTAAAAAGTTAAATGAAAGCGATTATAGACTGCTTTTAAATATGAGCTATGGCAAAACAAAAGGTATAAGAGGCAGAGCCAAAGAATTAAAAGAAATGTTAGAAAAAGATGGATTTAAGGTGGCTTAAATGTGGATAAGCAGTAAAGAATTTGCAAAGCAATATGATATAAATTACGAAGCACTTAAAAAATCTTGTATTCGTGCAAATAAGCAGACTAAAAAAATTTGTATTTCAGGTAGTCATATAATACACTTTAAATACACCCAAGGCAAAGGACACGGTGGTAAAACCCTTCAAATCTGGTCTAAACCTTTAAATAAGGAAGAAACACAGCTAGTAGAGCAAGGTTTTAACATAGAAGATATAAGCAATACTACTACTATAACTCCTAAAACAACACAAGAAGTTTTAAGCAAAGCATTAAATGATGATGTTTTGCTTAAAAATTCTAAAGCCTTGCAAGTGCAAAACACTAACAAAACCAAACTTAGCGAAAATCAAATACAAATAAACAAAGATAGCTTAAGCCTCTTTGCAAAAGCCAGTTCTAAAAAGCAAAACTTAGCTTTACAAAAAGCCGCTGTGGTTAAAGAATGGCTACATGCTAAAGGCAAGATAAGCACAAATGATTTCATAAGCTATATTAACGCTAAAAAAATCTATGAGTTTAAACTCACACAAAACAAGCTCTTTTCTTGGCAAAAAGAATACTTAGCAAACGGGCTTGATGCTTTAATAGATAAAAGAGAAAATAAAAAAGATGATGCCATTAGCACTCTTGGTATAAAAGAGCTTTTTATAAATACTTTGCTTGCTCAAAAAGGAAGGCTTAATGCTTCTAATATCCACAGGGTATTAAATTATGAATTAGCAAAGAATGGCAAGTTAGATTTAAAAGATTTTCTAGGCAAAAAAGATGAATTTATAAGCTATGAGTGTGTTTTAAGAAGTATGAAAAAATACTTAAAAGAAAACAAACTCATAAAAAATATCATCTTGCATGGCGAAGATGGAGCTATAAGCAGACATCTACCAGCACTTGGTGTGAGTAATTGGAAAGTTTCTACTATCAATGAAATCGTAGAAATTGATGCAAGTCCACTTGATGCTATTTGTAAAGTAGATTTTATCAATGAAACTTATGGGCTAAAAGGCGATGAGTGTTCTTGGCATAAACGCTACACTATAATATCATTAATCGATACTTATAGTGGTGTGGCTAGCTTTTATCTAGGCTTTAGTGAAGATAGTTTAAGCATAGCAAGAGCCATTGCAAAATACATCAGCACTTATGGCGTTCCAAAATGCATACATTCAGATAATGGCAAGGCATTTTTAAGTAAAAATGTCAAAGCTCTTTTAGAGAGATTAAACATTGATTATAAGGCAATGCCAGCTTACAGTGGCTGGAGTAAGCCTTATGTAGAAAATAAATTCAAAGATTTACAAAACTCACTCACAGCCAATCTTGTCGGATATATAGGAGCTAACATCAAAGAAAGACAGGCTATTGAGTTTTTTTATTCTAAAAAAGAAAGAAGACTTAAAAAAGGCTATAAGACAAATCAAAGAAGACTTAAAACACTTGAGTATATGAGAGAGTGCATTGATGATTATAGTGCGTATTTTATGAATAACAAATGGCTTGACCGACTAGGTGCCACTCCAAAAGAAAGCTTTGAAGCAAAGATTAGCGATGCTATTGCTATAGATGAGCTTAGCCTTAGTATGTATTTAGGCGGTGAGTTAAAGCTTAGAAAGGTGCTAAATAAAGGACTTAGTCTTAATGGAACTCTTTTTTATAATCCAAAATTATACACCCATGAAGAAGTGTTTGTGTGTGAAAATCTTAATAACCAAAATGAAATCTTTTGCTTTGATAAACAAAAAGAACTTATTTGTGTAGCAAACAACTTAGATTTAGAACTTGGGGTAAGCATTGAAGAAGCTAAAGTTGCTAGAAAACTTGTAAATAGAGCCATAAAAGCAAATAAAGACAAAATCGATGAGCAAAGAATGATTTTAGAAAAGAATATGGAAAAGTATTTAGCTCTTGGCAAGGAAAAACTAGAAAAAGTCAAAGCTCCAAAAACAAAAGCTAGTAACAACGCTAAAAAAGAACTTGAATTTTCAAAAGCCCTTGTTAGCAATGGTGATTTTGAACATTTGAGTACAAAAGTTATAAAAGATACCAAATGCAAAATTCCAAAATGGGAAAATGCTGCCAAAAAGGCAGGATATTAAAAGTCTTTAAAAGCTTTTAAAGTCTATTTAAACACGCTTTGAAAGTTTTTAAAAGCTTTTAAAAAAGCTTAAAAACAAAAGGATTTATATGCAAGAACTAAGCAAAGAATTAGAATGCTTTTTAGAGCAAAGCGGTATGAAGCCAAGTGCATTGGCAAGAGCGATTGGTGCGAGTGCTTCTTTAATCTCACAGATTAAAAGTGCAAGCTATAAAGGTGATGTGGCTTTATGGAGTAAAAAGATAAGAGATTTTATCGCTAATCACAAAGATAAGCAAAATGAAAAACCTAAAAAAGAACAACTTTTTAGAAGCCGTGATTTTTCTATGGCTACTTTTGTAATGAGCGAAGCGGTAAATGAAAAAGAAATCGCACTTATTTTTGGAGAAGCAGGAACAGGAAAAACCACTATTATAAACGAGTTTATTAAAACCAGACCACAAAGTATTTTAATAGAGGCAACTTGTCATACAAGTGTGGGTGTAATGCTTGATGAGCTTTTAAATGCTCTTAAAATCGAAGCAAATAGTAACAATGCTTCAAAACTAAAAGCAATTGCAAGATTTTTAAAGACCAATGAAAAGATTTTAATCGTAGATGAAGCCGAATATCTACCACTAAAGGCTTTGGAGGATTTAAGACGCATTGCGGATTTTGCTAGAGTGCCTCTTATTTTAGTAGGAACTGAGATTTTATACAAAAACCTAATGGGTAAAAACAAAGAGCTTAAACAACTTTACTCAAGGATTTGTGGTAAATGGATGATGAGAGGACTTAGCAAGGAAGAAAGTGATGAGTTTTTTGGCAAGGGCTATTTTAAATTTAGCAATGGTAATTTTAGAAGCTCTGCAAAGCTTTTAAAAAAGGCCTTAAGACTTGCAGAACTTGAAGAGTGCGAAATCAATGATGAGTTATTAACTAGTGCAAGTGAGATGGTTATATTATGAGTTTTGAAGAGATAGCTAAAGAACTTAATCTTAGCGTGACACGCGTTCATCAAATCTATACTGAAGCTCTTAGAAAATTAAAGAGTCCTAAAAATAAAGACAAGTGGATGGCTATCTTTGAAACGATTGACTTAATCAAAAAAGAAAAAGTAAAGAAAGAAAACTTAATACAAGGAGAGAAAAAATGATACCAATGATTAAAGGTGAGAAAGCTGATTATAGTGCTTCGCTTTTTGAGATAAAGGGTGTAAGCATTATTTATAAAGAAAGTGGAGTGTTTGTAGATGTTTTAAAAGGAATTTATCCTGATTATATTGCAAAAAAAATCATTCGTTTTCATTTGGGTAAAAAGCTTAACAAAAGTGCTTAAATTAAAAGCACTTTATAGAAACCTCGCCTTAACGGCGTCGCTTCGCTGGTTTTGATTAAGTTTTTTAAAACTTAAATTTATTTAGAAAGGGAAAAATGCAGTTAAGTTATTATTGTTTTAAAGATAGAAAAAAAAGAAAAATGCCTTTAGATACACCATTAAATACTAAAAATTTTAAACTTAAAGATAAGCTTGGTTTAAACATAAAAGAACAAATAGAAATTTGTAATAAATATGGGATTACCCACAAGCTTTATGTGAAAAGAAAAGAAAAAGGTTGGAGCTTAAAAGAAATTTTAGAAACTCCAAAAGGAGACAAGCGTTTTAAATATATTATTATCGATGATATCAGAAGAAACAAACAAGCAGTTAGCCTAAACAGTCATAGTAAATTTGGTAGAAATGTTTTACATTTAGGAAATATGAGCAAAAAAGCTAACTTGCATTTTAAATATTCAAAACTTGATCATCTAGCCTTGCAAAATAATTTATACCAAGATAAAAATGGAGTAATTAAGGCGTATTAGAAAATTTAACAAATCTACTAAGGTGGATTTGATTAAGTTTTTTAAAACTTAAATTTATTAGAAAGGAAAATTCATGGCAATAGTTTATATCGCTTCTCCTTACAAAGCTTTAGCTGTAAGAGAAAGTCAAAGAAAAGCACAAGCTATTAGTGTAGCCCAGCAAGAATGCTTAAAAATTATGCGTGAATGTGAAGGCTTTACACCTGTTTCACCCATACTACAATTTAGCTATTTGGATGAAAACAAACACAGAGACAAAGCTTTACAAATGGGATTAGAGCTTTTAAAAGCAAGTGATTATATTTATATGAGCAATCATAAAGATGCTAAGTATTCTAAGGGAATGCAAGAAGAATTAGCATTAGCTAAAAAGCTTGGCATTAAAGAGCTAGTTTTGGAGTTGCCTCTTTGACTTCGCAATGTGGCAAAGCCACCTTTTGCGATAAAGAGCTACACTCCCTTAACCCACCTGAAGGCTCCGCGACACTGCGTGAAAAAAAAGGTTTAAGGATAGTTAAGAAAAGAGCTAAACACGCAGTGCTTTTAAGATATGGCGTAGTTCTTTGGGATTATCAAATTAACAAATTTAATTTAAAAGGAGATTTAAATGCAAATAAATAGTTTTGAAGATGTAAATCTTGCACTTAAAAAAGTGGCAGAGCTTAGTGTAAAAATAGAAAAGATTAATGGAGAAGTAACTTTAGCTTGCAATGAGATTAAAGAAGCTCGTGCAGGAGAGATTAAGGTTTTAAGTGATGAGCTTGGATACATAGAACAATGTATCACCACTTTTTGTGAAAATAACAAGCATGAATTTGCAGAAAAAAGATCTAAAGAATTTACCTTTGGCAAGATTGGCTATCGCTTAAGTAAAAGTGTATCTTTACCACGTGTGAAAGAAAAACTAGAAAACTTAATCAAAGCCTTTAAAAGTTACAACCTTAATGAATGCATCATTTACAAAGAAGAACTTAATAAAGATGCCATTGTAGAGCTTGATGATACTACTTTAGTAAAGCTTGGACTTAAAAGAGTTGTAAAGGATAATTTTAGAATAGAGCCAAAGATTGAAAGCTTAGAAATTCAAAATTAAGAATTTAACAAGTCCGCTAAGGCGGATTTGATTAAGTTTTTAAAACTTAATTTAAAACAAAAGGATAAAAAATGTATGTCAATGTAAGCATAGATGCGAGTGATTTAGAAGATTTTTACGCTCATGATTTGGCTGAACTTTTTGAAGATTTAAGCGCAAAAGAGCAAGAGGAATTCTTTGGAATTATCCATAAGGATATCAAGCCATTAGAAAGGATAAGAGTTATTCTTTCTAATTTGTCTAATGATGAAGCACTTAAACTTTTAAAAGAACTTAATAATGAGTTTAAAAGCGATGAGGAATGGCAAAAAACTATAAAAAGTATAAATGGAGGTAACAAATGAAACTACAAGATTTTGATTTTAGGATTTGGGATAAAACTAAAGAAGAGTTTTTAAAGAAAGAGCCGACTTTAATTAAAATAGATAACGAAAGAGTGATTGCTGGGCGAATTTCAAGATTTTACGCAAATACTGCGGATATTGCAGATATGTTTATAGGAAATGGCAATGATTTAGAAATCGAGCTATGGACTGGCTATTTTGATAAAAATGAAAATAAAATCTATGAAAATGATATTATCAAAAATGAATCGCTTGAAGAAATTTATTATATTACAAGAGATAATACTTATAAAATGTTTAAAATAATCATCTATGATAAAGACTGTAATGAAAACCTTTATAGGAAAAAAAATCCTGCTGATATCAATTTGTTAAAAATGCTTGTTTCAGATAAAAATATGAGTGTCATCGGCAATATCCACGAGAATCCTGAACTTTTGAAATGTTAAAAAATATTAAAAATTTTAACATAAAAATGAAATATGTTAAAAAAGCCAAAAAATTTAACAAAGTCCATTGATTTAATGGGCTTGATTAAGTTTTAGCAAGGAAAGAAAAGATGAGTAAAAGAAATGGTGCTTTAAGGGTTTTTAAAACGCTTTTAAAAGATGTTAAAAGCGACGAAAATGGTTTTTATAAACACAAAAATGGCAAATTAAATGTTGCTAAATTAGCTAGAGTTAGTGGGCTTAGCAGAAATTTTCTAAAAAGAGAACTTTATATAAGAGGTTTGCTATGAGTCCTAAACAAGCAATGCTTAGAAAACAACTTCTAGCTAAAATACACATGCACAAAGAGTATTTATATTATAAAGAAAATAATGCTTGGCAAGATTTTTTAGCTTTAAGATTTGAGGTTTTAAGCTCAAAAGATTTAAGCATAGATGAGCTTAAAATCTTGCTTGATATTTTTGATGGTAAAATTAAAGATGATATAAACTTCGTACCTGATTTTAAGGGCAGATTAATGCTTAAAAAAGCTAGTTCTAATAAACAATTTTTTTATTTAAAAGCTTTATTAAAACAAACAAAAATGCCTATTTTTAGTTTTTACAAACTTTGTAAAAAAACTTTAAAAAAAGATATATACTCTCTTGAAACTCTTAGCAAAAAAGACTGCACTATAATGCTTGTAGTTTTAGAAAAGATTGCTAAAACTAAAAAAAATAATTAAAAATAGATATAATCCTTTAAAAGCTTTTTTAAAGGATTTATTTTGATCTGCCCTAGATGCGCAAATGAAAAAACTAAAGTGTTAAAAACTATAAAATCAGACACCAATGAAAGATTTAGAAGATGTCTTAAGTGCGGATACACTTTTATGTCTATTGAACTTATCAAAGTAGATAATTGGGCAAAATACTATATAAAAGAAACTCAAAAAGGACTTTTTGATGAAGCGCTTTGAATTAAAGGGTCTTGAGAATTTTTTAAAAAAATGTGAAAATCTAGAAAACGAACAAAAGCAGATTATTTTAAAAGAAATAATTGCTGAAACACTTTATAAAGAAAGCAAAGAAAATCTAGAAAAAGAACAAGACTCTAATGCTAAAAAATGGGCACCTTTAAAGCAAAGTACATTAAATTCAAGAAAAGCACAAAAGATCATGCATACTAAAAAGCTTTTTGCAACAGGCTCTATGCAAAGCTCTTTACATAGTGGAGTGGAAAATGATAGAGCTTTTGTAGCACTTAATGCCACCTATAAAGGCTTTGCGTATGCCAGAGTGCATCAATTTGGCTCTAAAAATGTAATAGCAAGACCTTTTTTACCTATCGATGAAAATTTAAATATAAACAAAAGAGTAGCCAGAGCAATGGAAGAAGAAACTAAGGATATGCTTTGGACTTTGTTTAAGCAGACTTTAAAATAAACTTCAATAGACTATGACATTTTATTAAAGGAGTATAAATGCCTAGTTTAGAAGAAATACAAAGTCAAATTTCTGATTTTTCAAATGCTAAAAATATTTTCTCAAGAAAAGAAATTAAAGCTTTACCAGATATTTTATGGGAGAATGAGAAGGTAAAAAAAGCAGCACAAGGCACTTATAATCTTGCTACAGGACTGCTAGTAGCTACTGATAAAAGATTGATTTTTATTGACAAGGGAATATTTAGCTTAAAGGTGGAAACTTTTCTTTATGATAAAATTTCATCTATTGAATATAGTACAGGTTTGATGTTTGGCGAGATAGTTATTTATGCTTCGGGTAATAAGGCTAAAATTAAAAATATGGAAAAAAACGAAACCAAAGAAATGGCTGAATTTGTTAGAGAGTGTACTCAAAATACTGATGCAAATAATCATATATCTACCACTAATAGTGATTTAACCGTAGAATTAGAGAGAATATCAAATCTTAAAGATAAAGGTATTATTACTGAAGAAGAATTTAAAACAATGAAAGAAAAAATTATAGCTAAAATGTAAAACTTGCAAAGTTACTTAAAATCTTATATAATCATTTTAGCAAATAAGTTGTTATGCTCTTATAGTATCATCACGATGTGGCAGTGGGTCATTGGCTATAAGAGTTTAGCCACCTTCTTTTTTGCAAATTTATTATTTTTTATAAACAATTTTACCTTGACTTAATACTTCTTTAAAATACTTGTCGTTCTCGCTTAAAAACATAGTTTTATTATTGATTTGATTGCCTTTTTGATTTAGCACCATCACAAGAGCTTTTACTCCATTATCATAAAAATACTTAATATAAGTTTTTTTAGTAAAGCCTTTAAATCTAGGGTCAGCATCCATACTTAATCTAATCTCATCAGGGTCATTAATAAGCTTTGGAAAGTAGTCTAAGTAAAAATGCCTATTTTGTTTTTTGATTTTAGTAGTCTGCTTCTTTTTATCATAAAAAAAATCATCATCTAAGCTTATTACATCTCCTATTTTATCAACAAGCAAATCTCCTTTTTTTACATTAAAAGCTTCATAAACCTTATCTATTAATTCTTTATCGCTTAAATTTTCATAATTTTGTATTTTTGGTAAATTTTCTAAGCTCTCATCTAAGCTTATTCTCGTTTCTTTTGGGATTTGTGAATTTTCTCTTTTATCATAAGCAAAATTTTTAGAAGCAATGCTTTTTGGATTTTCTAAAATTTTATATTTAGTTCTAGCCTCTTTTTCGCTTACTGCTATGACTTTACATTTGCAATTATAATCATTAGGCGGAAAGGATGTTTTCCAAAATGGATCATCTCTGTGTATAGCACAATTGTGCATTTTTTTATGCTCACTTCTTGAATCTTCTAAAAGTGCACATTTATATACCCAGTAAGTTTTGTAAGAATAAGTGCTAAGCTGTTTTGCTCTTGCTTTTGCGTAAGCACTTTGCATATTGGTATGATAAATTGTTTTTAAGCGATTTGCATTGATGTTTATAGTGCGTTTTTCTCCTGTTTTTGGGTTTGTTATTTCTTTTTTACCATACCAACCTTTACTTGTTAAAAGCTCTTTTAAATTGTTTTTAAACTCATTAAAATTTCTTCCTTCTTTCATAGCTTTTTTTAATTCTTCGTGCAAATCATTTAATACATCTGTTTTCATAATGCCTGCTGCACTAAAAGCACGATCGTGTGCTTGTTTTTTAATTTCGTGATATTTAAAGCTTATTTTTAAGCCTTTATTTTCTAAATAGCTATAAGCTTCATCTACGCTTTTGTTAAAAATATTACTCATTCTTTACCTTTTTTGACCTTCTTTAACGGCGGAAGTGAATTCCGCCTAAGAAGCAACTAAAGGCTACCCGACCCTTTTGCTAACGCAAAAGCCCCGTTTTGCCTTGACCCACCTATTCACTCATTGCCAGCATCCAAAAGAGCTTGCATGGAAGCAAGAGCGATTTTTTTATCCAGACTTTCTTTTAATTTTTCAAAACTGATATTTGGGTATTCTTTAAAAATTCTTTCTTCTAATTCCTCATAGCTTTGACATTCTTCCCAAAAGGCTTTGATTTTTTCATAAATTTCATCACTTATCTCATCTTCTGCACTTGAGTTTAATTCTATTTTATCCTTGCTAAGACGATTATTTTTTTCTAACATTAAAGAGTTAAATGCGTAATTTTCAGTGCTTACTTCTTTTTTCTTTAAACCTTCAATTCTAAAAGTTTTTGCTAAAAACTCAGCAGGTATCTCATAACCCATACTAGAAATAGTGCTATAAACTCCTGCTAAGTATTGCTCATCGACTTCTTTGTTTGTATCAAAAACAAACTCAAACTCAGCTGGCTTTGCAAAATTAAGTTTTAAAATCTGCTCTAATAATTTTTGTATGCTTTTGCTTAAAAAAAGTGTATCCATTTCACCCACATTAAGACGCACTTCTTCGTGTACATTACCTAAGGCTTGAGTACCATTTTGCACTGCATTTCCTGCTAAAACTTGTCCGCTGATTAATTTTGAAATAGCTTCATCACAATACCTTAAAAAATCTGTAAAAGTAGAAGTAGAAAGCCCTGAGTTTAAAAGCTCGACCATGTCATCTTTGTTAAAAATTCCCACACTTGCACTTCTTAAATTGCTAAGTTGCATTAAAAGTTCTTCTATTTCTTTATCACTGTTTGCATTGGTTGTTTTTGCAATGATAGGTGGCACACTTAAATTATCAAGATAAGAAATGTTTTTACTCATAGCAAGTTGCTTTAAAACTGCAATGCTTACAACATTATAAAAAAGGGATTGTTCTATGAATGAACCTGAATCGCTTGGATGTAAGTGTAAAAATATATCATCACACTCATCCACAAAAAGTTTTTTACTTTCGTTATAAATAAATAGCCTTTCTTTATCATCCATCGAAAAAAATCTCGGACTTATGTATTTTAGTTTTGGAAAAACATTTAAATCTTTTACCTTCCATTCAAGTAAAAAAGCAGCAAAACCATAAACTACTGCAGCACTCATTTCAAAGACGAATTTCCTAAAATCACTTTTTGATATATAATTTTGTAAAAATATTCTTTGAGTCTCGTCTTTACAAGTAATAAACATAGGAAAAGAACACATTTTAAAACGCCTTTTCATTACTTCGCTTGCTATTTGTGGATCAAAGCGTTTAAAATAATCATAAATACTTATAAGTTCGCTAAAATTCTCACTATTTAAAGCAGCGATTATGCTATCAAAATCAACACTGCTTGCTACGCTTTTTCTTGCTGTTTTGTTTAATATTCTCATAAAAATCCTTTTTTAATCTTTCTTTTGCTAAGTATTCTATTGATTGCTTTATAATCTGCATTTGCTGCACTACAAGCGATTCTAAAAGCCATCTCACTTGCATCAAGCAAGTCATCATGTGCTGCTTTTGGATAGGTTAGCATTTCTTCGATAAGTAAATTTGAGTTATTGTCTATTAAAATCGTGCCGTCGTTAATGTAAGGTGCTAAGCTATCGATGCGAAGTTCTTTTGCGACTTTATTTTTAAGCTCACAAATACTTAGAATAATTCCCAGTTTTAAAGCCTCTTCTTTGAGCTTATCTTTGAAAAACTCTTGAAAGGCTATTGTTTCAATGGCTATTTTTACTATTTTTCCTAAGCTTAAGTATTTGATATAAAGCTTTAATATCACATCTATCATCTTGCTAGGAGATATTTTATAGCCACTTGCTTTTAAATGAAATTTATTTTTATCTACCTTTTTAAGCTCAGCAATGGCAAAATAATCGCCTTTTGCCTTACCAAGTGCAGGGTCAATCCCTAAAACCACAAGGTCAAAATCTTGTTCTTTTTCTATGATTTTATACTCGCTAAAAATAGCATTTTCAGTACTTAATGCTTTGTTTTGATATTCGCTAAAAAAACTTTGAGTATCAGCAAAATATTCTTTTAAAATTTCTATTTTGTTTAAATTTTCATCATCTAATTTAAAACCCTTTAAATCGCTTTTTAAAATATTGTTTTTATCGATTAAATCAAGTTTGTCAGGAAAGCTTAGCACAAGCGGAAAATCATAAATTAAAAAGCGTTTATCATCATTTAAACGATTTAAAAGACTATCTTGATGTAAAATAGTTCCAACGACTAAGTATAAATAATTTTCTTGTGTTCTTGCGACTAGCTTTAAAATGGCTTTATTAAACCATTTATAAAGTTTATCCCTTTGCGTTTTACTTTCTACATTTTCATCATTTTCTATATCATCACAGATAATTAAATCAGGTCTTTTGCCAAGATAATTCGTTCCTCTTATCTTTTTACCACTACCAAAAGCTTTAATTTTTTTATGTATTTTAAAACTTGTAAAAACTATGGCTTCACTAGTCCATTCATCGCCTAGTTTTATTTCAAAATCATTAATTAATTTAGCATTTTCTTCAAGCTCTGTTTTTAAACTTGCTATACTTTCACTTGCAATGTCTAAAGTAGAAGATATAATTAAAGCATATTGCTTTTTATTACTTAAAAGCGAGTAAAGAGTAAAAAGTCTTACTAAAAGCGTTGTTTTAGCACTTCCACGATAAGCTTTAAAACAAAGATGATTATTTTTCTTTTCTAATTCATCAATATTATCATAGATAAAATTTCTAAAATTAGAGCTTTCTTTTTTGATAAAATTGATATGATGAGGAAAATATTCAAAAACAAAAGCCTTAAAGCCTTGTTTTAAAATCCTATCTCTTCTTAAATTTTTATCTTCTTTATGATTAAATTTTAAAGCCTTTAGCCTTGATTTAATTTCATTTATTTCTAACTTATCCATTTTTGCTTTCTTTTTATTTTCAAATATAGTTTTAAAAAGCTTTAAATTGCGTTTAAAACCTTTTAAAATACAAGGGTCAATATAAAGCCTTACAATTTATCTAATTTTTTATTTATAAGCTTTTCTACAAGTTGCTCAATTTTAAGCAATGCATCTGTCCCCATATAAGCTGCAAAACCACCCACTGCAACGCTAAGCTTTATGCCAAAATTAAGATAATTTACAATTTCAAAAACTAGATATGCTACAAACATAGAACCTAGCATACCTTTTAAAAAGAGTGTAAATTTACCTTTTAAATTAAGAGCTTTGCTTAATTTATTTTTTGTTACAATTCCTACAAGTCCAGCTATAAAGCTTACTATCATTAAAACCATATATACAAATATATCTTCTAATTTCATTGCTAGTTCCTTGTAAAAATTTCAAATAAATATAATAAAGCTAATGCAAAAGTTGAAAACAAAAGAGCTATAAGAAGATCTTTTGCAATGCTTTTTTGATTTATCATTTTATTATTTTCTTTCATCTTTCTCTCCTGTGCAAAGCTTGGCTATATTTTCAACTTCTAAGTAATATTTAGAGATTTCTTTAGCACTTTCTAAGTCTTTTTTGTCTAAAGGCTTTAAAGGAAGTTTTAAAGGGCATTTAATAGGAACTTTAACTTCTTTGATTTCAGTTTTAATCAAAATATCTTTAGAAGCACAAGCGCTTAAAAAAACAAAAGGTATAATTAATAGGAAAATTCTCATTTTATCATTCACTTTTTTGCTCCTAAAATATTAAATAATTCTTTATAAGCTTTAAGTTCACTCTGGCAGCTTTTATCTTTAATAAAAACCTTATCCACTTTTAAAACTTCTTTTAAAGTCTCTTTGGGCTTTAAATCAAGTTTTAATTTATCAATAGCTTTATTTTGCTGGGCTAATTTATCTTTAAAAACATTGATTTCATTGCTAAAATGCAAAGCTTTAAGTTTTAGATTTTCATTTTCTAAAGCTAAAGCATTGTTTTTTAAATATAAAAAACCACAAAGAGCAATTAGAACAAAAAAAGCTATTTTTGAAGGACTTAAAAACCTTGATAAAATAAAACTAAACACAATCTTTTCCTTATGGATAAGTCCATCTTGCTTTTTTGCCTCTAGTGTCTAAATGTACAAACCCAGCATAAGGATCATTAAAATTATGTTTTATAGCAATCCCTAAACCTCTTTCGCCATAGGTGATTAAAACATATTGATGAACTTCTTCTGTTTTAACTCCTTTAACCACAAAGTCTGCTGCACTTCCTATAGCGTGTTGGCTTTTAGGGGCTCCACCAACCTCTGCATTATGCTCTTTGCAGCGATATCCACTATTTATAATAACAGGAGCATTGTAATGTTCTCTGATTTCACAAAGAATGTCTATAAGCTCATCACTTGGCACATTTTGAGGCAATTCACATTTGCCGCATTTACATTTAAATTCGCTTTCTTTAAAATAAGGGTTATTTTTCATTTTCTTCTTCTCCTTCTGGTTTTGAAAAAATTTCTATATTAAATTTAAGCCTATAAGCAAATAAAGAACTGCTTATAAAACCACTTTCGATACTGCTTAAAAGCTTTTTGCTTGTATCAAATTCAAAAAGTTTTAGTCTTAATTCATCTATTTTTTTAATCAAAGAATCTTTATCTTTATTAAAAGTATGAGAACTAAAAATCAATGAAAAATTCACACTATCTTTATGATGATTAATACTTGTTAGGCTTTCAAGCATTAGATAAAGTCCGCCTTGTTTGACATCTTCGTAATTTGCTATGCCTATCGCATTAAAATGCTTTAATAAATCTTTGCTAACACTATCTAAAGTCAAAACCTGTCCTTTCTTTGCATAATTTTAAGTCTTAAAGAGCTTAAATTTCCTTCTTTATCAATCAAAGGTGCATTTTCAATTCGTTTTAAAGCATTATCTAGAAGGATTTTATCTTCATCATCTAAGACGATTTTAAGATAAATTTTTATGCGAATGTATGCAAAATCCTCCCAAATAAAATCAGCAATATCTTTATTTTTGCAAATATCATCTGCATCTTTTGCTGCTTTAGCTACTACTTCTCTTGTAATTTCATCGATATTTGCTAAGTTTTGTTGTGCTCTTTTCATCAGTGCTAACTCTTTTAAAGTAAGAGCTAGCATTTTAGGAGGAGAAAGCAAGGCTATCATTTATCTTGTTTTCCTTTTTTTGTTTCTTTGTTTTTTAAAGACTCATTTATTATAGTTTCTTCATTTTCTTCTAAAGTCTTTTGTTTTTCCTTTAAAAACAAAGCTTTTTCTTTTTCAAACTCTTGCTTTTCCTTTAAAAACAAAGCTTTTTCTTTTTCAAACTCTTGCTTTTCCTTTAAAAACAAAGCTTTTTGATCGTCATTTTCTTTTGGATTTAAAATTGCATTTTGATTTCTAAGTTTATTAGCTGAAACTATATTGTCCATTATTCTGCCTTTCCGCTTGATTTATAAGCTAATTGCCACAGTCCATAACCTGCATTGTCTTCGCTATCGATTCCATATTGGAAAGTCTTACGCATAAAAGCAGCTTCATCAGTAGGATTATCTTTAGCAACAAACTCAGCTCCTTTGTTGATTTGCAAAATTAAAGGTTTGATTGGTTTGGTATTGTCAATTAAATACCAAGCGTCTTGATCGCTTAAATTTGGACTTGTAAATACTTCTACAACGCCTTTAAAAACATTGCTTGAACCATTGATTAAATCGCTATTTACAATCTCGAGTGCTTTTGCTTCCAAGCTTAATGGTACAACCAAAAGAGCAGGATTGATATTTAAAGTGCGTCCGCTTTCATTAGTCAGTGCACGCATGTTTTTTCTAGCCTCCATAAGACTTGCAGCACTTAATTTTTTATCTCCAAGATTTGAAAAACTCACACCACCAATATCGTGATCATTTGCAAAAAATGCTTTTCCATCAAAGCAAGTTTGATTTTGCTCTAAAAGTGTAAAAATAAGATCACTATAATGATTTTGTACTTCGTAAGCTAACATTTCAATTTGTGGTCTTATTATTCCTAAATTATCGTAAGTTATTACATCTCGTGGTACTTCAATGGAACTTTCCCAATCTTTTTTAGTGATAGTATAACCTTGACCCTTAAGTTTGCTAAATTGACGATCGCCTATCCATTCACGCATTTTTGGTAAAGATGCTAAAAATTGATATTCTACAACCAAAGAATTTGCATTGGTTACCATTGCAAATTTTTCATAATCTTTATTTCCACCTTCAAGAGCATTATTAAAAATGGTTGAAAATCCCTTATTCACTGCTTGCATGTAAGCAGTGCTTAATTCTGTAAAAGCCATTATTTGCCTCCTTTGATTCCAAGTTGTTTAAAAACTTTTGCCTCATAAGCATTAAGTTCTTTTCTTTTGTTTGTAAAATTAAGTTCTTTTTTACCTAAAACAATATTTGCTTCTTTTTTGCAAACATCAAGATAATCTTCTAAAACCCTGCCTTTCATATTAAGAGCTTTTTGATAGCGATTTGGTAAAATGAGTCCATTTTGCAAAAGAGAATCAAGGCGTTTTTTATTAAGCTCAATCTCTGTTTCTTCATTTTTGTTTAAAGCAGTTTCAAGTTTTGCTTTAAGTTCTGCAATTTGTGCTTTTAACTCTTCATTTTCTTGTCTTAAAGTTTCTAACTCGCTGTCTGGATTTTCACCTTCACCTACACAATCTTCTGTCTCTTGTACGGATTCTTCTACATTTTCAGCTTGTTCTTCTACTTGCTCGGCTAATTTTTGTAATTCTTCTAATTCTTCTTCGTTCATTGTATTCCTTTCTTTTTTTAATTTCGCGGATGAACTAAAGTCATCCTTGCGAGTGGGAGTTTCACTCCCTGCACCCACCTGAAGACCATGCTCGACCTTGCCTTTTTTAGCTTCTGTCCTAGTGCTTAACTTTGAATTTTTGGTGCTATTGATTAATGACCTAGCTTTATTTAAAGCCCTGTTTAAAAGATTGGGCTGATTTACAAGTCCCATGGCGTCTAAATGAATAACATTTTTATCATCATCCACATAATATTCAGGGCTTAAATATCTAAAAGCCTTATTTTCAACAAGTTCTTTCCCTTTGGGCGTTAACTCAAGACTTGCATAAATGCCATCTTCTCTTAACTCTAATGAATTTCTATCAAACCAGCCATAAGCTTCTCCTCCTTGATGATTAAGATTTAACGCTATATCAAGTCCATTTTTTTGTATATTATTGATTAATTTTTCCCCATCTATCTTAAATACTCTCCCATCAAGTCCTTTGGCTATTCCAATAGGAGAAATTTTTACTTTTTCATTTGTGAGTTTTGTATTAAGCTCTAATAATAAATCACGCATCAAAAGCCTTTATTTTTTCGCATAATCATAAGATAAAAAATGCTTTTAAACCACCTATTTAAAGTATATATAGACTGATTTTAAAAAAATAAAAAAATATAATTTCAAGCAATAATTCTAAAGGAAAAATATGAGCAAAAAAGAACTTGCTAAAAGTCTTTTCATACAAGGAAAAAGTATCAAAGATATATGTGTTTTAACAGGTCTTAGCAGACAGGGTATATACTGTATGAAAAAAGATGATTTTAGCAAGGGTATTGATTGGGAGAGTTTAAAATTAGCCGCTTTAAGAGATGAAAAAGATTTAGAAAATAAAGAAGCTATGTTTTTAAACGCATTGATTGGTGAGTTTGAGAGGTTTTTAGAAAGCGCTAGTAAAAATGAGCTTGATATTGATACTTTAGAAGCTTTAAATAAATACGCTAAAACTTATTGGACTATTAAAGCTCCACAAAAAGTAGATGTTAAGGCTTTA
Organism: Campylobacter sp. BCW_6873; assembly: GCF_001762365.1. NCBI lineage: Bacteria > Pseudomonadati > Campylobacterota > Epsilonproteobacteria > Campylobacterales > Campylobacteraceae > Campylobacter > Campylobacter sp. BCW_6873. Next base: position 70,937 of record NZ_MJWS01000075.1, on the reverse strand, counting down.
AATTTACAAACTTGTAAAAAAACTATTGATTCTATTATTGAGTTAGCAAGCACCAATGAAGCAGTTTGTGAATGGCTTAGTGATAATAGTGATTTAATTATTTCAAAGGTTTTAAAATGAACGAACTTGGCATCATTTGCGACATTAAAGACAATAAAGCTAAGGTTGCTATTGGAGAAATGGTAACGGATTTTTTAAGTGTTTTTCAAAATCTAGCTAATTCTTATGCAGTGAGCTTTTCTCCTTTAAGAATAGGAGAGCAAGTATTAGTCATACCTGTGCGTGGGGATTTAAATAGTGGAGTTATTTTGCGTGGGCTTTACCAAGAAAAACATAGAGCAAAAAACACAGATGAAAATACTTTTAATATAGATTTTGAAGATGGAACACATTTAGAATACAACTCTAAGAGTAGCACTTTAAAACTTGATGTGGTTAAAGATATAAATATCACTTGTGTAGATAAAACCACCCATAACCAAAACAACACCTTAAATACTAAAAATCATACTACAAACGCTAATACCATAACGCTTAACGCTCCAAGTATTAATTTAAATGGTAATACTCAAATTGCAGGAGCAATTTCTACAAGTGGCGAAGGTGGGGCAAGTGGTACTTTTAGCATAAAAGGAAATTTAAACTTAATAGGTAATTTACAAGTTAGTGGAAATATAAGAGATAGCAAAGGTGATTTAACAAATCATACCCATTCTTGTACTTGTGGTGCCACAGCTTCGCCAAGATAGGAAAAACTATGAAAGAATTATTTTTGCTTTTATTTTCATTAGTCTTTTTTATGCTCTTTTGTATGGGGGCATTTTATGCTTTTTTAAACCTAAACTTTTTTATTAAAAGCATTTTTATAGGCTTTTTTATAGCTTTTACATTTTTGGGATTTTCTCAAATGCTAGAAAACATTTTTGAATTTTACAAAGGTTTAAAATGAATTACATGGTAAGCATCGAAGAAAGTATCAAAGACATTTTAATCACTCCTTTAGGCTCAAGAGTAATGAGACCTGAATATGGTTCTTTGCTTTTTACATTAATCGATAGAAAAATCGATGATGATTTTAAGATAAAGCTTACTAGATATACAGCAGAAGCAATTTCAAAGTGGGAAAAAAGAGTAAAGCTAAAAGGTGTGAGACTTAATGAGTGTAAAGACAATAAATTAAGCATTACCTTGCTTTTTGAAAATTATGGGGATTTAACAATGGAGCTAGGCAAATGAGTGAGCTTTTAAGTGCAAATGATAGCTATTTTAAACAAAGCTTTTTAAAGGATATCCCTTATCCACAAATCATAGAAGAGCTTGATTATGAAAAGCTTTTAAAAGCCTATGAAGAACTTTTTAAAAGCTTTTTAAAAGATAATGTAGAGCTTTTAGAATCTGACCCTTTTAAAGCCATTTTAGAAGCTTTAGCTTATAGAGAAATGATAATTAGAGCAAGAATTAATGAGAGTATAAAAGCAACTTATCTTCATTATGCAAAGGGAAGTGATTTAGATAATGTAGTAGCTAATGGCTATTTGATACAAAGGCTTAAAGGGGTTAAGCCCACAGCTAAAGTAGAGTTTGAATTAAATACTTTACTTACTTATGATGTCATTATCCCAAAAGGTGCAATTTTTTCAAATGAAAAAGCAGACCTTGCCACTTTAAAAGAAGAAGTGGTAATTAAAAAAGGGCAAAGTAAAGCACAAGGTATTTTGGAACTTAATGAATTTATTCAAAGCAAAGAAAGTAAAACCGAGTTTTTACAAACCCCACTGCCTTTTGTAGCTAAGATTAAACAACTTGAATATTTTAGTGGTGGAGCCAGTGAAGAAAGCGATGAAGCCTTAAGAGAAAGGGCTGTAATGAGTGTACATCGTTTTTCAACCGCAGGAAGTGAAAAAGGCTATATCTATCACGCTTTAAGCGCAAGTGCAAAAGTAGCCTCCATAAAAGCTTTAAACAATGGAGCAGGAAAAGTAAGAGTTATCATTAAAAGTGAAGATGAATTAAGCGTTGATGTGGTTAAAGAGTATTTAAGTGCGGATGAGCGAAGACCTTTAACTGATGAAGTCAGCGTTGAGTTAGCTAAAAAAAGAGAGTTTATCGTAGATGCCAAACTTTTGCTTTTAGAATTAAGCCGTGCTAATGAAATAAGTGAAAAGATTAATGCTTTGCAAAAGGACTTTGATTTAAGTGTGGATTTAGCACTGGGATTTATTTACAAATGCTTACATCAAGACGGAGTTTATAAAAGCGAAATTTTAAGCATTAAAGAAAAAATCATAAATGAAGAAGAGCAAGAATTAAAAGACTTGCCCTTAGAAAATATAATAATAGCTGATGATGAGTTTGCAACCCTTAGCTTTTTACTTAGCTATGAAAAGGCAGTACTATGAAGGGGCATTGCGTAGCAATGGGTCGGGAAGCCTTCAGTAAAAGCGACTTTGGGCGAACTTCGTTTGCACAAAGTGATAGCATAAAAAAGGCGGTGCTATGAATACACTAATACTAAACCACCATCCAAAACAAAGCAAAGCCATTGATTTAAGTGCTAAAACAAGATTTGAAGATTTAAATTTAGCTAGTATCACAAATCTAGCTCTAAATTGCGATGAAAGATTATTGCCAATTTTAGCCAATGCTTATGATGTAAGTATTGATGGTTTAAATGAAAAAGAAGCAAGAAAGCTTATATCTAAAGCCTTGCTTTTAGATAGATACAACGGCACAACTTGGGCTATAAAAGAAGCTTTAAGAGCCGTATTTCCTACTGCAGTGGTTAAAGAGTGGTTTAATTATGGTGGAAAGCCTTATTTTTTTAAAGTTAAAGTAAGCACAACTAATGTTAGCTTTGATGAAAGAACGCTTAATACTTTAGAAAGACTAATTTATGATTTTAAAAATGTTAGAAGCGTTTTAGAAGCAATTGAAATAGAGATTGAAAGTAAAAATGATAGTTTTAATGCTAGTGTAGAAATAAGTGGAGAAACTATAGAAATCTTACCTTTTCAAACCACGCAAATTGAAAACAATCAGAAACCAAGTTTAAATGCAATGGGTGTTTTTATTTGTGAAATAACAAGAACTAATATTGATTTTAAAGGAGTGTATTAGATGATTTTAAATGTTTTTGGGGCAAACACGCAGTGTTTGGGTCGGGAAGCCTTTAGAGGGGTCAAGGGGATAAAATCCCTTGTCGCAAGGGCGAATTCATTTCAACCGCGAAGTCAAAAAGGAGTGTATTAATGGCAAAAAGTGAATACTATACCATACTAACAAAAATTGGCATTGCTAAATTTATTGCCGCAAGAGCAAGTGGAAATGGTATCAATTTAAAAAGCTTTAAATTAAGTTCAAAAGTTATTTTGCCCAGTGAAGAAATGCAAAGCTTAGAAGAGATTGTATATGAAGCTAATATTAGTAGCAAAAGTGTGGATGAAAGCAATCCAAACTATGTGAATTTAATGTGTCATGTGCCAAGCGATGTAGGGGGATTTGAAGTTAATGCAGTAGGCATTTATGATGAAGCAGGAGATTTGCTTGCAGTTGGAAATGTCCCACGCACTTATAAACCTATCTTAAAAGAAGGCAGTGCTAAAGAGCTTATGATAAAAATTGTCATGGAGCTTTCTAATGCAGAGGAAGTTATTTTAAAACTAGATCCTAGTGTAATCATGGCAAGTCGTGATTATGTGGATGCTATTAAAATTGAGCTTGAACTCAAAATTGAAACCTTGAAAGAAGAATTAAAAGCTTTGATTAACACCAAGGAAGACAAGGGTGTAGCGGCTAATTTGGATAAAGCTTTAAAAACAGAATTAACAAAGCTCATCAATAAAAAGGAAAATACAGGAACTGCCGCTTCTTTAGATGCACAATTAAGAGATGAATTAATAGCTTTAATCAATAAAAAAGAAAACATAGGCGTAGCAAAACAATTAGTGGATGCTTTAAAAGAAAAAATTCCTAGTCTAGCTTTATTGAATAATATAGAATTATTATCATTGATAGGTTTTGGTGTTTATCTTGATGGAGATCCTTTAACTAAGGCTCATGATATGAGAAGCAGAGTCAATTATACAAATACAACAGGGCTTACAATTCCTGTTACTATACATACTATACTATTGAGGGTGGAAGCAGATGTAGATGTGATTGTAAACAATAAAAAAATTACTACACTTAGACCAAATTCTCAAATTACATTAATATTAAAACCTAATGATATTTACTCAATTTTTACTTTAGCTAACCCAACAAATGTGTTGGTAGAAGCACGTCTTTTAAATCTTAATAGGAGCCATATATGAAATATTTTATAGACAAAAACGATAATAATCAAATTTATGCTTATGAGGATGAAGTGAGCGATGAGCAAATTAAAACAGGTTTAACGCCTATTAGCGAAGAAGAGCTTAATGCTTTAACAAGTCCTCCTAAAAGCGAAGAAGAGCTTTTAAACGAGGCAAAAGAGTTAAAAATCAACGAGATTAATACAAAAAAAGAAAATATTCTAAATGGTGGATTTTCTTTTAAAGGTAAAATCTATCAAAGTTCTAATGAAGATCAGTTAAGAATTAATGGAGCAGTAACCAATGCTCTTGTTAATCCTAATTTAATTCCTTATATTGATTGGATTGCGCTTGATAATACAACTACAAGATTTAGCGTAGATGAGTTTAAACTTTTTGCAAGTAGCATGGCTTATTTTGTGCAAGAGACTATTTTTAAAGCAAGTGCTTTAAAAGAAAAAGCTAGAAATGCACAAAGCAAAGAAGAACTTGATTTAATTGTTTGGGAGAGTGAAAAATGACTAAAGCAGAATTAAAAAGGGTTTGTGTAAAGCCCTATGATAAAGACAGATTTGAAGTAATTAGTGATTATGCTTTTTCTTTGCCAAATTATAAAGGCATTGTACCACAAGGCTTTAAAACGGATGGAGCAAGTATCCCACGCCTTTTTTGGTCTTTGTTTCCACCTTTTAAAAGTGAGTATTTTAGCGCTTGTGTGGTTCATGATTTTTTATGCGAAAAAGCAAATTCAAGAACTGATTATAGGACAGCTGATTTAGCATTAAAAGAAGCTATGACTTTGCTTGGATGTTCTAAGTTTAAAATCTTTGTATTTTATCATTCTTGCAATCTTTATCATGCAATAAAATGCTTGATAAAAGGAAAATAAAAAAAGGTGAGCTACCCACGCAGTGGGACGGGGGCTTTAGCAAAAGCGACTTTGGGCGGATTTTATTCGCACAAAGTGAAAGCATAAAAAGGAGTTAAAATGAAAGATTATGGAATTTCTTTTATTCCAGATATTAATCAAGGCTCAAAAGAGCCAAGTGAACCTATAGTTAGTGATAAGCTTAATGCTCAAAAAGTTAATGAGCTTATAGATAAAAAACTAAAGCTTTTTAAAGAAGAGCTTGTTAATAAAGAGGAGCTTAAAAGTCTCATTGAGGAAATTTTACAAGATCAAAATTTCCAAAATACAAACATAAAAATATCAAAAACCCCACCTAACTACAATACACAAGCTAAAGTAGGAGAAATTTGGGCGGTTGTAGAAAGTAAAAAGCAATTATTTATTTGCACTGCTAATGATAATGATTTTACAAGCTGGGTTGATTTACTAGGAGATGGTAGCAATGATATTATCCCTAAAGAAAAAATCATCATTACATTTGATAATACTACAACAGGTGGACAATATGGGGGTTGTATGAGTGATTTAAGACTTGGTTTTGAAAATGGTTTTGCTACTCCAAATAAAGTTCAAGATGAGTATGAAAACGCAAAATTTACTATGACCAAAGATGGTAATGGTCTTAATAGAAGCGATTTTACTATAGATTCTAATCCTATTGCAGGAGAAAACCAAATTTTAGGAACGATTAAGACAAGTGGTATTTATCAAGAAACCTATCACAAAATCGCCCATGTGTTTAAAAAATATAATGGTGGCGCTGATGAGTGTTGCTTATGGTCTAGTTCAGGAAGTAGAGAGGTAAGCATAGAACTTGAAAATACACCAATGCCTAATAAGCTTTTTGCTAGAGGTAATAGATATTATGGTCAAACAGAAATTACTAATGTAAGAGTAAAAAAATCCATTTTTATAGGTGAGCAAGAAATTCAAAGTGAAGATTTTAATGTTGAAAAGTTAGAAGCTAGTTCTGATACTTATGGAGATTATGCTTTTTTATTTGAAATTTCTAAACAAGATCAAATTGTTATGAAAAAAGAGCTTAATTTAAATCCTAAAAAAACAAAAAATACAAAAAATGTAAAGAAATAAGGAGTGAATAATGACAGCAAATTATGGAGTTAATTTTAATATCAGTAATGGTGCAGCAAGTCCTATTAAAGTGCAAAGTGATACGCCTATTGGTATTGCTGGGGCTATAAAAGGTGCAAGTAAAGAAATGATTTACACAAAGGCTGGTTATGAAAGCGTGGATAGCTTTCCAATCTTTGCCTTTTCAAATGTAAGTAAAGCAAAAGAATTTGTAAACGATTTAATCAAAGAAAATAACTTACAAGATTTTAGACTTTTAGATACTTTAGAATGTATCAATTTACAAAATGTTTCTAATGTCATAATTATCAGCTTTTTTGAAGAAAGCGAGGAAAGTGAAAACACTTTAATCAATATTGTTAATGCCATAGAAGCTTTTAAAAAAGCAAAGCATAAAACAGGTTTTAGCCCTGATTTAATCATTGCTCCTTATTACTCACATGAAGCAGGAGTAAAGGCTAAGCTTGAAAGTGTGGCAAGTTCTATGAATATCACAGCTATTGTGGATCTTTACGCTACAAATGTTGGCGAAGCTATTAATACAATGGAGGCTTTTAGCTCTAAAAGATTAATTGCCACTTGGCCACAGGTTCAAATCTTAAATACACAAGGAAAATACGCTTATGTTCCACAATCTCCTATCATCGCAGGTTTAATAGCTCATACAGATGGAGATAAAGAATATGGCTTTAGTGATTCTTACTCAAATAGAGTGATGAATGGGGTTACTGGCACAGAGTATTTTATAGAGTTTATCAATGGCTTTGATTGTGATGCAGAAAGACTAAGAAACGCTCACATTTCAACTTGTATTTTAAGTGAAGGTTATCGCTCTTGGGGTGGGGAAACTAGCCATGAAGATACGATTTGGCAAGATTTAGCCCGTGTAAGAACTTTTGATCGTATAGCCCTAGCAGGACAAAAAGCAGCTTTTAAGGCTATTGATAAAAAAGCAAGTGAATTATATTTTATAAAAATCAGCATTGAAGAATTGCTAAGAGATTTAAAAGGAGCTAAGGTTTTAATTGGCTATGAGGTAAGCTGGGATGAAGAAAGAAACACAGATGCCAATGTGAGTGCTGGTAAGTTTTATCTAAATATAAAAATGATGAATAATCCAATCGTTAAACAAATCACTTTAGAGTTCATCTACTCTGATGAATGGGCGAGTGATTTGATTAAAACTATTAGTGCAGAGTAAAAGGTGGCTTTTGGGGCTTTCTTAAAAAGAGTGTAAAGCACAAGAGAGGGGTCAAGGGGATGAAATCCCTTGTTGCAAGGTGGAATTTACTTCCACCGCGAAGTTAAAAGAAGGAGAATAACATGTTTAATAAAGTACCTCAAGTAATTGAACAAGCAAATTGTTTTATAGATGGGTATGGTTATGCTGGGGTAGCAAGAGATATTACTTTGCCTATTATAGAACAAGAAGTATTAGAAAGCAAAGGAGCGCTGAGTGCAAATTATGGCACGGGTGTATTTAAAGCAATGGAATGCTCTTTTAAAATTAGTGAGATGGGAGAACAAGCTTTTGAAGCTTTTGGAGTAAATACTTTTTCTAAAACAAAAATCCCACTTGTTTTTAAAGCAAGTATTCATCAAAGCGGATCAGGAAAACAAGTGCCTTTTGTAGTGGAGTTAAATGGAGAATTTACATCTATGACTCCCCCTTCTATTGTAGCAGGTGGCGAATTTACAAGTGAAATAAAAATCAATGTGCATTTTATAAAAATCACAATGGATGGCAAAAGACTATTTTTAGCTGATATAAAAAATCTTATTCTAGAATTTAATGGCATTGATAAAATGGCAAAAGTAAAAGCAAATTTAAGTCTATAAGGAGAAAATTATGTCAAAAATAATCAAATTATCAAATGGAAATGAAGTTAAATTTAATCCCCCAACAGCTGGGATGTTGCGTCGTTCTATGGATATGCAAAAAGGCGAAGGTTCGAGAGCTTTTTATATGATAGGAGAATGTACTAATATGAGTTTAGAAGAGCTTGATAATTTAAGTCTTGAAGACATTACTCTTTTAAGCAATGAATTAAACAATTACCAAACTCCCAGTGGGAGCACTGAATAATGAAGCTATTGCGTTAATAGCTCATTATTTGCATTTTTCTTATAGTGAAATTATGAGTTTAAACATAAAAGATTATCTTGAATTTTTAGATATCAGTTTAAAAATCGCTAAGAGTGTTTAAGCTTAAAAAAACAATAGATAAAGGTTGCAATATAAAGTATTAAAGAAAAAAGCACAAAAAATGAAGTGATATTAACAAAACCTGCTAAATAATCATCACTTAAAAAAGAAAGCATAAAAGCGACAAAAATACCGAGTGTTAAAAAGGCTTTAAAAACGATTTTAAAGTTTTTTAAAAAGATGATTTTAGCATTAAAAGCATTGTCTATTTTTTTCATAAATAGATTTTACAATAAAAAGGAAAAATATGCAAGATTTAGGACTTAGCTTTGGTATATCTTTAGCCTTTAAAGGCTTTAAAGAATTTGCTAAAAACACTGAAGCTTTAAAAAAGTTTAGTGCTAATTTGGATCAAAGCAATAAAAGTGTAAAAGCCTTAAATAAAAGTATTGATGCATTAGAAAAATCCAAGGCAAAGATTAAAGCAATAGGTGAAGAGTTTAGTGCTTTAAAAGGTGAGCTTATGGCTAAAGGTGCAAGTGCTTTAGCTATCGGTGTGCCTGTAAAAATCAGTGCTAATCTTGAAGATGATATGAATAATATAAACGCCTTTTTAAATACAAATAATGAAAGTTTAAATCTTTTACGAAAAAACTTTTTAAAACTAAGTTCTAATATAGGAATGAATGTTAATGAGCTTACTAAATTGGGTGAAGCAGGAGCAAGGCTTGGGATAAAAAGCGAAAGTGAGCTTTTAAAATTTAGCGAACTTGGTGCTAAGTATAGCAAAGTCTTTAAATTAAATAATGAAGAAAGTATTAATTTCATGAGTAAGCTTTCTAATATTTATAAATTAAATACCAAAGATATGCAAAATCTTGGAGATAAGATAATTGGTGTAGCTAAAGCAAGCAATGTAAGTGCTTCAAGTGTTGCTAAGATAATGAATGAAGTAGGAGGCGATGCAAAGCTTATTGGTATGAGTGCAGAGGGTGCGGCAGCTTTAAGTGCTGCTTTTGCAAGTGCGACTAAAGATGAAGGCGAAGCGATTGGAACTTTTAAAGCAATGACTAGCGTTATGAGTAATTTAAATAATGCAAGTGATGATATGAAAACCAAGTTTTTAAGCTTGGGGCTTAGTACAGAACAACTAAGCGCTTATTTTAAACAAGATGCAAGTGGTGCGGTTAAAGTACTTTTAAATCAGATAAAAACCTTACCAAAAGATGAGATGACTGATTTTTTAAATTCAGTTTTTGGGACGGGTGCTGCAGGCATGATGCAAAATTTAGTCGACAATACAGATAAGTATGAACAAGCTTTAAAATCTTTAAAAAATACAAAAATGGGTGCTTTAAATAATGAATTTAAAAAGTTAGGAGACTCCACTAACACAAGCTTTGCAAAACTTAGTGCCAGTATGGCAAATCTTAGTGCAAGCATAGGCGAAACTTTAGCACCTGCTTTAAGCTTTGTCATGGATAGTATCTCATCTTTGATTAACTTTATTAGAGAGATTATTGATGCTTTTCCAAATTTAAGTAAAGTTATAGGTACCTTAGTAGTTTCTTTAACTATAGCTAGTGTGGCCCTTAGTGCTTTAAAAGTAGGATTTTTGGTTGCAAAAATTGCAGGAGCGCAATTTGCTTTTACGCTTAATGCTATAAGAACTGCTTTTAATATATTAAAAATCGCTTTTTTAACCAACCCTATAGGGCTTGTTTTAATGTCAATTGCCGCCATTGCAACACTTGTTATCATGAACTGGGATAAAGTTAAAACCTTTTTCATTGGATTTATAGATAAAATTAGTTCCGTTTTTAGCGGATTTGGCGAGTTTTTTAGCTCTTTATGGGGTGGTTTATTTAATTGGTTTGCTTCTAAGTTTGAATGGTTAAGCAAAGCATTTGCAAAGATTAAAGATATAGCTAAAAGCGTGGCCTCTTTTTTTGGTTTTAGTGATAATGATAAAAAAGTTGATGGAGAAAAATATCAAAATTTACAAAATGATAATTCTAGAACCCATCATGGTATAGTAAGATCAGGCGCTCCAAAGCATGAAGCAAGACAAGCTGAAATTGCCGCTTTATCCAAAAGAAGTGATATTTCTAAAAAAAATGAAATCAATGTAAATATTAATGGAACTTTTAATATAAGTTCAAATAATGGAGTGTTTGATTTAAAAGCTTTCGCAAAAGAAGTTGAAAATAGTGTTTTAAGTGCATTAAATAAAAATGCAGATAAAAAAGTGCAGACAACAATTTGGGGTTAAAATGATATTTTGTTTAGGTGAGTTTGAGTTTGAAGCTTTAAATGTAGATGAGCTTGAAAAAAATTATGAATACGGCATTAGAAGCATTGAACGTATTAATAATCATAATGCTTTAATCAGCGTTGCTAAAGCAAATGAAAGTATTAAAATAAGTGGCAAAACTTTACCGCTTAGTAAAGATAAAAACACTTATTTAGATACTTTAAAGCAAATGGCTTCTCAAAATAAAAGCTATGCAATGTGTAGTGCCAGTGGAGTTTATTTTGGAAAATTTGCGATTTTAAGTATCAGCGAAAAACAAAGTGCTTTTTTAGAAGGCAGTGGCTTTTTAACACAAAATTTTGAACTTAATTTACAAAGGGATTTTGATGAGTGAGATTTACATTGCAAAAAACAATGAAAGGCTTGATAGTGTGGTTTATAGGCATTATGGAACGCTTTTGTATTTTGATCAAGTTTTATTAGCCAATCCAAAATTAGAGCCTCTTTTAAAAACAGGAGATAAAGTGATTTTACCTAATATTGAAATTCAAGAAAACAAGGAAGAAACTTTATGGTAAATCATCCTAGCTTTAAGATAAAAGCAAATGATAAAGATATTACACAAAAGATAAGTCTTAATCTTATTAATCTAAGCTTTGATGATAAGGCCAAGGATGAAAGTGATGAGATAAGCATCAGTTTAAATGGACTTTATGCAAGAGCTCCTTTTGGCGATAAGTTAGAACTTTGGCTTGGATTTGATGAAAAACTTTTTAAATGTGGTACTTTTAGCATTAATAGTTTTAGTAAAAATTATAGCTCTAAAACAACAGATATTAAAGCTACTGCGATTAATTTTGCTAGCAATATTAAAAACAAAAAATCAAGGACTTGGGAAAATACCAATCTTGCAGATATTGCTTTAAAAATTGCTGGGGAAAATAATTTAAAAGCAAAAACAAATAATGCAAACAAAGCTTATATCAAACATGAACTTCAAAACAATGTAAGCGATATTGAGTTTATTTATACTCTTTGTGCAAAATATGGCTTTTTAGCTTGCATAAAAGAACAAACTCTTATCATCATAGAGCAAAAAGAGGCAGCACAAGAGGGTGTAAAGGGTGGTGGAAAACAAGAGGGTGGCATTAAATATACTTTAGATATAAGCGAACTTAGTGATTTAAATATCAGCATTAAAAATCGCAATGATTATACAGGCGTTAAACTAACTTACCAAGATATAGAACAAGGCATTGTTAAAAGCGTTTTAAGTGGCAATGATAAGGGTTGTGTTTATGAGCTAAAGATTGCTGGAGTAAAGAATGATAGTGAGGCACTAAACTTGGCAAATGCTAAGCTTAATGCTTTAAATAAAGGCTCTTTTGAAGGAAGTTTTAGCATGATAGGGAAAAATATCAAAGCAGGAGCGAATTTAGAAATAAAAGGCATTGATGAAAAGGTTATTTTTAGTATTAAAGATGTAAAACATGACTTTTCTTTGAGTGGATATACTATAAGTGTTAATTTTGAAGGGTAATAAGGAAGACTAAAGCCTTCCTTTTTCTAAAAACTAGCAAACTAATCAAATCTATTTATATTGAATTAATTAAAACAAGGGATATTTTTTTCACTTTCTATTATCTTGATAAATTCTTCATAAATACATAGTGCATTGTCAATAATTTGATTGTATTTTAATATCTTGATATTGAATGTTTCTTCAAGAGAAATGATTTCTTTTTCTGATATTTCAATAGAATTTCCACTTCCCTTTATTCCAGCGTCTTCTGAAATAATAAAATATGCTTTAATATCTTCTTTATTTATCGACTTAATATTGTCTGACAAATTTTGTATTAGTGCTATTCTATATTTGTCAATTTGATTGTAAATATCTGTATATTTAACTTTTGCATATCCCGTGGCAGTATTTTTTTTCAATTCAACTATAATGGGATATTGTTCTTCGGCTATACTGATTAAAATATCAATAAAATTTCTATGTATTTCACCTTCTTTATCAATTTCCCTATAGTACTTTTGACGTACTATATTAAACGATTCTTGATTATTTAATTTTTTACTCCAATAAGGATTAATTAACCAAGGATGTTCATACAAGTGATCTTCAAAAAATTTCTCTGGAGTATTATTCTCATTCATTAATTCTTGAAGTTTTTTGATTGCCAAAATTCTATTTTTTGCTATTTCATAAACCTTTAAGTGATCAGAGTTTGCAATTTTAGACATTAGAGTATTTAATAATTCTGTAAATGAATTATTGTTTCTATTTAAGCTATTTTCTAGTTCTTGGATATCAACGTTATTGATAGTATGAACAATTGAACTTATCATTTGTTTGATATTTTTATGGTAAATTTCTTCATCTTCTTTATCTTGTTCATCAATTCCTTGGATCATAATGTGTAAAAATTTTTTATGTATGTTTAATTTTCTATCATCTAAAGATTTAAGCCAATTTTGATAACTTTCATTGTTTTTAATGTCCTCTGGAATATAACTAATTGAATCTTTGGTTCTAATTTCTTGCCATTTATTTACAAAAACATTTCTTACGTCTTTTAAATTGTCAATAAATTCGCTTACATATTCATCAGAAATATCTAAACCTTGTCTGCTTGATGTAATTGGAGAGTCATTTTCAGAATAAAAAAAATCTGCATGAACTTCTCCTACTAAATATTGACTAGCAATTCTTGCATTAGCACTTTCTTTAAAAATATTTTCATCAGCAATTTTTTTATTAATGAATACGATTACATTGTTAAAGTCAAAATTTTTAGTTTGAATTTTTTTAAGCTCTGCAACACCTCCCATCCATCCTTTTATTTTATTTTCATTAAAGTATTTAATAATATCTTGTTCTCTATTATAAAGGATTTTTTTAGATGCATCAACATTGGGAAATAATTCATTAATCTCTTCTGTGCTATATCCAAAATAAACCAATAATTCTATGCTACCATAATATATGTGCGACTCTAAACTAACTTCATCATCGTTAATTTTAACTTTAAAGTTATCTTTGCTAGATGCAATATAAAATCTTCTAGATAAATGAATTTTTAAATTATCCGTAGTTGAAGTTATCACCCTTCTTCTTAAATGTTCTATTTTGACAATCATTCCAGATTGATTAGAGTTATATTGACTAAATTCAGTCGGTAAATTTTCAATTTCTTGATAGACAACATTATGAGTATTTTCTTCACTTAAAAGTTCTTCATATTTTAATGTAAAAGTAATCCACTTATCAGAATTAATACTTTTTGTATATACGGTATACATATCTCCCAAACTAAAAGCAGCTAGTTTTCCAATTCCTTTTTGCCCCATTGGAAGTCTTTCTTTAAGATTATTGATAGGATTTTCCTTATCCTTGTTTCTTCCTATTTTTGCATATTTTTTTTGCAGCTCATCAACATTTAAACCTTTCCCATTGTCGGCTACTACAAGAAAGGTTTTATTAAGAACTATATCTACCTGTGTTGCATAAGCATCATAAGAATTTGCTATTAGTTCTGCTATTGCTGGAGGATTGCTATTATACAGTTTTCTTCCTAAATGATTTACAGCTTTATTTGCTATAGAAAATTCAATTGTATTAGCCATACGCTTCTCCTATCAGATGTTTTTTAATGCTTATTCCTATTATTTCCCCAAGTCTTGGAGGAACAGCATTTCCTATATGTCTTGAGATAACAGATGTTTTAATTCCAACTTCATTATCAATAAAATCATAATCTAAAGGAAATGTTTGCAATAAACTTGCCTCTCTTAAACTTATTGCACGATTTTGTTCAGGATGTCCAAATCTACCATTTCCTAAACTCGTGCAAAAAGTAGTCATTGTAGGAGAAGGTTCTTCCCATTTCATTCTTCCATATACACTACCAAAATTTTTACCAGATTCTTTTTTATGGCATTTAAGTATTAAATGCTCAGGCCAATCTTTCCAACTACCTCCATTTTTAGGAGTAGCTTTAATTCTTTCTAAATTTAATCCTGATAAAGGTTTAGCTATGTGTAATGGATCTGTTTTAGATTGTTCTCCTGATTTAATCTTAGGTAGAAAGCCTATTGCATCTCTTACTGTCTTGTAATTTTCTTTGTGGTGTGTTTTATTTATAATGTGTATTTCTTTAATTTTAGATCCCAATAAAACTAATCTTTTTCTATTTTGAGGCATGCCATATTCTGGACAAAATATAATTTTATAATCAATAAAATAACCATGTTTTTTTAAAGTACTAATAAAATTTTTAAATATCGGATATTTTTCCAAATCAGGCACATTTTCCATACTAATAATTTCAGGTTTTATTTCAATTATTAATCTAAGAAATTCATTAAGTAAAGTCCATTTCTCATCATTTTCATTATTTTTGCCTTTGGTGTATTTGGAAAATGTTTGACATGGAGCACATCCTACTAGAATCTTATATTTTGTATCACCAAAATATTCTTGGATCTCATTTGAAGAAATATTTTTTATATTTTTTTCTATAAACTGTGCTTTTATATTTTTTTCATAAGCATATTTGCAAGTTTTATCCAAATCATATCCTGCTATTATTTCAAAGCCAGCTTGTTTTAAACCACAGCTTAATCCACCAACACCACAAAATAAATCAATTACTTTACTTTCTTTCATAAAACACTTTATCTCTTTTTTAAATTATACAATTAATTTTTATATAAGATGCTTAAAAGACTTTTAGCTAAATGTTTAATAACACCTTAGACAACATTAATGATATTTTTTGCATTAGAAATCAAATTCAAAAAACAATACTTTGATTTTAAGTATCAAATGACTTTGATTTGAAAAGCGGTTTTATACATCCCCACTACTATCTTTTATACCCACAACATTATCAAGCTTTGAAACCTTTTCTATAAATTTCAAACTAAGTGCTGGTGCAAAAAGAGGTATATTATAAACATACAAGGGAAGTTTCACTTTAGAAGATAGATCTTTTACATACTCAAAAAGTGCATCTTCGCTTAATTTATAATAATAAGGCATAGCAAGCAACAAAGCATCAAGATCTAATTCATGAGCTTTTTGCGCCAAAGTAAAAGTATTTTGATAAATTGTTGAAGCAATACCTGTGATAATAGGCACATTATTTTTTGCAGCTTCTTTTGTGAGTTTCATTAGTTTAACTTGCTCTTCCACACTCAAAGCTTGAGAATCTCCTGCACTTCCATTACAAAACAATCCGTTCAAGCCTTTAGAAATACCAAATTCACAATAATGAATAAATTCTTTTTCATTAATACTTCCATCATCTTTATATGGAGTAAGCAAAGCCGGTAAAGTTCCTTTTAAAATTCCCATTTTTATTTTCTTTTCGTATATACAAAAATATATTTATATACAAAAAATATAACAAAATATTTGTAAAAAAATCAAGCTGTTAGCTTGGTAAAATTCGTATTTTATTCTTATTAACTGCCAATTTTTACAAAAAAATATTAAAATTAATAAATAATAAAAATTATGATTTTATGTTACTAAAAGTAAAAAATATGCTAAAATTTATAAAAATAAAACAAGGATAAAGACAATATGCATCAGCCCACTCTTAGAGTGTTAAATATTCTAGAATTACTTGCAAAAGAAAAGCTTACCTTAAGTGCTATAGCTAAAAAACTAAACATTCCTGCTGGAACTCTTTGGCCTATTTTACAAACTCTTCAAGAAAAAAAATATATCAAATGTGATTTAAAAAATAAAAGTTATTATTTGGATTTTAAGATTATAGAATTAGGATGTAATATAAAAAACGAAAATAATATTTTTGAAATAATCAAAAAGCATATGAAAAATATAAGAAATTTAACCAATCAAACTTGTCAAATGGGAATTTTAAAAGATGGAAATGTGCTTTATTTAGAAAAAATTGATGCCAATAATACAGTGCAATTAAAATCTTTTATAGGCACTTCGTATCCTGCTTATGCAACATCTTTAGGCAAAGCCTTACTATCAAATAAAAATAAAAAGGAATTAGAAAAACTTTATCCTAAAAATTTTGATAAAATTACAGAAAACACCTTAAATAATATAAATGAACTCTATCAACAAATCAAACAAATTAAAAAAGAAAAAATTGCCATAGAAATTGGAGAAATGAATCCTCAAATTGAATGTATGGCTATAGGCATAGAACATAAAAATAAAATAATTGCTGCCATTAGTATATCTTATCTAATTTATTGCTCTAATAAAGCTTTTAGAGAAAAAAATAAAAAAATACTTCTAGAAGAAAAAAATAAAATAGAAAAAGTTTTAAAAATTTATTTTAATGATTTAGATACACTGTATTAATATAGCCCAGGAGGGCTATAAAATAGAGTTTTATTCTTGTTCTTTAAGTTTTAAATTTTGTTCACCATAAAGCCCTGTTCCAACAGGTATCATTCTACCTAGAATAACATTTTCTTTTAAATCTTCTAAGTAGTCAAATTTACCCGCTATACTTGCTTCGGTTAGAACTTTAGTAGTTTCTTGGAATGAAGCTGCAGAAATCACACTATCACTTCCAATCGCTGCTCTTGTTACACCTAAAAGCACAGGCTCAGCAATAGCAGGTTCTCCACCCATTCTAATGATTCTTTCGTTTTCTTCACGGAATTTACGTCTTGAAACCAAATCACCCTCGATAAATTTCGTATGTCCACTATCTACAACTTTTACTTGTCTTAGCATTTGAGAAACGATAACTTCTATATGTTTATCAGAAATCACAACACCTTGTCCGCGATAAACTTGTTGAATTTCAGAAATCAAATAATAATGCAAGGCTTTTTCACCTAAAATTTTAAGCACATCATGACTTGAAACAACTCCATCTGTAAGTTTTTCACCTGCATGGATAAACTCGCCATCTCTTACTTGAATGTGTTTTGATTTATCTATTAAATACTCAGCACTTGTACCATCTTCTGCTTGGATAATAATTCTTTCTTTAGAACGCAAAGGTTTATCAAAACGAACAACACCATCAATTTCTGCAATCACAGCCGCATTTTTTGGTTTTCTTGCTTCAAAAAGTTCAGAAACTCTTGGAAGACCTCCTGTAATATCTTTTGATTTAGCTGCAGCTTTTGGAGTTTTTGCTAAAATATCTGCTTGAGTGATTTTATCACCATCATGAACAAAAATAACGGTTTTTGGTTCAAGCTGATAACGCACAGCCTTATCACCTTTTCCTGCAATTACCAAAGTCGGTCTAACTCCGCTTGGCAAATACTCATTAATCACTAAAGAACGCTTACCTGTAGCTTCATCAATTTGCTCATCAGCACTATAACCTGCTTCAATATCCTCAAAGCTTATAACACCATCAATTTCTGCAATGATAGTATTATTATAAGCATCCCATTCTGCAATCACTTTTCTTTCTTTTTTAGGAGCACTTGCAATGATAGTATTTGCATCATCGATTTTTTCACTATCGTTAAATTCTATCTTAGATTCTCTTGGAATATAGTGTCTTTTTGCTTCTCTATCATTTTCATCAGCAATCACTACAAAGAATCCTTTTTCTTTAACAATATCACCTTTTTTAACATTTTTTACTCTATCTAAACCATCGCCTTTAAGGATATAAAATTTAAGCGTTCCTTTTTCGCCTGCTTTGATATTTTGAACTACAGGCTCACCATCTTCTACTAAAATTTCACTCGCAAAAGGGATACGATTTGGTACATTCCAACCCTCTTTAATCACTTCTACGATACTTTCATTTTCTTCTACTTGCATACCGCTTTGATATGGCAAATAAAGTTTTCCATCTATACTGCCACTTACACCTGCTAATTCATTTGGTTTAGCAAGATCGTATTTTCTTAATATGTATTTTACTTCTTGTTTTTTATCTTTAATAGAAACAATCACATCTTCATGAATATTTTCTATATTAATCACACCTTTAAATGGAGTTTTGATTTTTGGCTCCACAAGTAAAACCGCCGCATTTCTACGATTTGCTACGATATTTTTACCTTCTTTGTTTTTATAAGTTTTAAGATTATAAAATCTTATAAAACCTTCTTTTTGTGCACTTACTTGTCTATCTTGTAAATCCGTACTTGCAGTTCCCCCACTGTGGAAAGTTCTTAAAGTTAGCTGCGTTCCTGGTTCACCGATAGATTGAGCGGAAATAATTCCTACTGCTTCGCCTGGTTTTACCAATTTACCTTCACCAAGATTGATACCATAACATTTTGCACAAATTCCTTTTTTAGCTTTGCAGGTAATAGGAGTGCGGATATTGACACTTTTTATACCGCTTTCTCCAAGAATTTTTGCTTTTTCCTCATCCATTAAAGTACCTTCTGCAAAAAGCACAGAATTTGTAATAGGATCGATCACATCTTCAGCTAAAACCCTGCCTAAAATTCTTTCTTCTAAAGTTTCTATAATAGAACTATCTGCGGTAATTTCATTGATTTCAACACCCTCATGTGTTCCACAATCTTCAATGGTAATTTTTACATTTTGTGCAACATCGATGAGTTTTCTTGTCAAATAACCCGCATTTGCTGTTTTAAGAGCGGTATCTGCAAGACCTTTTCTAGCACCGTGAGTTGAAATAAAGTATTCAAGAACATTTAGTCCTTCACGGAAATTCGAAATAATAGGAGTTTCGATAATAGAACCATCAGGTTTAGTCATAAGTCCTCGCATCGCAGCAAGCTGAGAAATTTGAGCCGCACTACCCCTAGCACCAGAATCTGCCATCATATAAATAGAGTTAAAACCTTCTTTATCTTTTTCTACAAGCTTCATCATCTCTTTTGAAAGGACATTGTTTGTACTTTTCCAAATATCAATGATTTTATTGTATCTTTCCCCTGAAGTAATCAAACCAAGATTATAAGAATTTTGAATTTCTCTTACTTGTTTTTTTGCTTCATCGATAGCTTTTTGCTTGTCATTAGGAACAATAATATCTGCAATCGAAATTGAAATACCTGCTTTAGTTGCATACTCAAAACCTAAATTTTTAAGTCTATCCAAGAAACTTGCTGTAATCTCTAAACCGCCTTGTTTATAAACATAATCCACAAGCGCGGCAATGTCTTTTTTCTTTAAAACTTTATTCCAGCTATTTTCAGGCACAAAATCAGGTAAAATGGATTTGATAATCAATCTTCCTGCTGTAGTGGTAATCTTTCTACCATCTACCATAGTTTGTATACTCGCATGAATATCCAAACACTTGCTTTCAAGTGCCATCATCACTTCATCAATGCCTGTACAAATTTTATGTGAACCTTTAGCACCTGCTTTTTCCAATGAAAGATAATAAATTCCTAAAACCATATCTTGTGATGGAACGGTTACAGACTTACCGCTTGCTGGCAAAAGAATATTCATTGATGAAAGCATAAGCACTTTACATTCTGCAATAGCCTCTTGAGAAAGCGGCACATGCACTGCCATTTGATCCCCATCAAAGTCCGCGTTAAATGCTGCACAAACTAAAGGATGAAGTTGTATAGCCTTACCTTCTACTAAAACAGGATGAAAAGCTTGGATAGAAAGTTTATGCAAAGTAGGCGCACGGTTTAACATAACAGGATGTCCTTTTACCACCTCTTCTAAACATTCCCAAACTTCATTGGTTTTGTTTTCTATCATTTTTTTAGCTTGTTTTACTGTGGTTGCATAACCTTTTTCTTCAAGCTTAGCTAAAAGGTGTGGTTTAAAAAGCTCTAAAGCCATTTTTTTAGGTAAACCACATTGATCCATTCTAAGTTTTGGACCCACAACAATAACACTACGACCTGAGAAATCCACCCTCTTACCTAGTAGGTTTTGTCTAAAACGTCCTTGCTTCCCTTTGATAATTTCACTTAAAGATTTTAATGGGCGTTTATTTGCTCCTTTTACAGCATTGGCACGACGACCGTTGTCAAAAAGTGCATCAACAGCCTCTTGAAGCATTCTTTTTTCATTTCTGATAATGATTTCAGGTGCATCAAGCTCCATAAGTTTTTTAAGACGTGTATTTCTATTGATAACACGACGATATAAGTCATTCACATCAGAAACTGCAAATTTCCCACCATCTAAAGCCACTAAAGGACGCAAATCTGGCGGTAAAACTGGGAGATTTGTAATCATCATCCATTCAGGACGATTTGGTACAGCTTCATCGCTATCGGTATTGGCGTTTAAATTTGAATTTAAGAAATTTTCTACAACTTTTAAGCGCTTAATGATGGTTTTTTTCTTAGCCTCTGAATTTGTAGCCGCCATTTCTTCTTTAAGCTGATTTAAAAGCGCTACAAGATCTAAATTTGCAAGTAAATCACGAACAACTTCTCCACCCATTCTTGCTTTAAAGCCACTATTTTCATAGCGTTGCATTAAATTTTGATATTGCTCTTCGTTTAAAACATCACAATATTCTACTTTTTTAGTACTTTCGTTATCATAGAAAGCATCACCTGGATTTTCAACGATATAAGCTTCATAATAAAGCACACGCTCAAGATCTTTCATCTTAACACCCAAAAGCGTTCCTATACGACTCGGAAGAGAATTAACATACCAAATATGAGCCACAGGAGTTACAAGCTCAATATGTCCCATTCTAGAACGACGCACTTTTGAATTTGCTACTTCAACACCACATTTTTCGCACTTAACACCTTTAAAACGCATTTTTTTATACTTACCACAAAGACATTCATAATCTCTTATAGGTCCAAAAATCTTTGCACAAAAAAGCCCATCTCTTTCAGGCTTTAAGGTTCTATAATTGATAGTTTCTGGTTTTTTTACTTCTCCATAAGACCATGATTTGATTTTTTCAGGACTTGCAAGTCTTAGTTGAAACGCTTCAAAATCCCTAGGTCTTGCATCTTCTTTGATTTCTATTACTTTAAATTTACTCATTATCTTCATCCTTATCAAAAATCTCAACATCTAAAGCAAGAGATTTAAGCTCATTGGTTAATACAAAAAATGTTTCAGGGATTCCCGTTGCTGGAACATTTTCACCTTTTGTCAATGCTTTATAAGCACTAAATCTACCTTCTACATCGTCTGATTTGATAGTTAACATTTCTCTTAAAGTATGAGCCGCTCCATAAGCTTCAAGTGCCCAAACTTCCATCTCCCCAAATCTTTGTCCCCCAAAGAGTGCTTTACCACCCACAGGCTGCTGGGTAACTAAGCTGTAAGGTCCTGTACTTCTTGCGTGAACTTTCTCATCAACCAAGTGGTGGAGTTTTAGCATATACATACATCCTACATGAACACGCTCTGCGATTTTCTCACCCGTGCGTCCATCATAAAGTTCTGTTTTGCCGTCCATATCTATCTTGGCCATTTCAAAAAGCTTGCTAAATTCTTCTATATTTACACCTTCAAAAACAGGAGTAGCAAATTTAACTCCTTTACTCCAGTCTCTAGCATAGTTTAAAAGCTCTTCATCGCTTAAGCTTTTAATAAATTCTTTTTCGCTTGCAAGTCTTGGAATAGAACAAATTTCAAGCATTTTTGCTCTTAATTCTTTAAGAAAATCTTTTTGCTTTCTGTCAAAAATTTCTTGAATCTGATCTCCAAGTCTAAGTCCAATTAAACCCAAATGGCTTTCTAAAATTTGGCCTATATTCATACGACTTGGAACGCCAAGTGGATTAAGTGCAATATCCACACTTTTACCATTTGGTAAATAAGGCATATCCACTTCAGGAACTATAGTTGAAACTATACCTTTGTTTCCGTGACGTCCTGCCATTTTATCACCGACTTTAAGCTTTCTCTTTGTAGCAATATAAACTTTAACAAGCTTAATTACCCCACTTGGTAAAATATCATCTTTTTCTAAAATTTCAAGCTTTTCATCGTGTTCTGCTTTTAATTTTTTCTTCTCATTTTGGAAATGATTTTTTAAATCATCGTATTCTTTTTGAATCTCTTTAGAATAAGCTTTAATCAAAGTTGTTAAAGTAAAACGATTGATTTTTTCAAGTTCGCTAATATCTGCGGTTTGTCCTTTTTTATAATTTTTATCTCCAATTTTTTGATCGCTATTTAAAGGGGCTTTGGAAAGAAGAGCACAAACACGAAGCATTTCTTCTCTATCCATCATCAAAAGTCTATCATGATGTTCTTTTTCTAAAGCCATTTTTTCCTTATCATAAGATTTTATTGCACGATCATCCTTTTCATAGCCTTTTTTAGTGAAAATTTTAACATCCACAACAACGCCCTCTAAAGAAGCGGTTGCATAAAGTGATTTATTCACAACATGTCCTGCTTTTTCTCCAAAAATCGCTCTTAAAAGTCTTTCTTCAGGAGTTGGCTTAACCTCACCTTTTGGAGAAACCTTACCCACCAAAATCATACCTGGTTTGATATGGGTACCAATTTTTGCAATACCGCTCTCATCAAGATGTGCAACATCTTCTTCTTTTACATTTGGGATATCTTTGGTAATTTCTTCTATACCATCTTTTAGTTCTCTTGCTTCAATTTCTTTTTCATAAATATGCACGCTTGTAAAGGTATCTTCACGAATAATTCTCTCACTTACAACTATAGCATCCTCATAGTTATAACCATTCCAAGGCATAAAAGCGATTAAAGCATTTTTACCTATAGCAAGTTCGCCTTGATCCATAGAAGGACCATCTGCGATAATTTGTCCTGTTTTTACTATATCACCTTTTTTAACAATAGGATGTTGAATATAATTTGTATTTTGATTGGTTCTTAAATTTTTCTCCATAGTGTAATGATCGATAAATGGACCTTTATCATCTTCACCTAAAATGAAAATGCTTTTATTATCCACTTTCTCAACCACACCGCCACGCTTTGCTTTAACAGCTTCCCAAGCATCACGCGCAATAATTTGTTCCATACCTGTTCCTACTATCGGAGCTGAAGCAGTAAGAAGTGGCACAGCTTGACGTTGCATATTTGAACCCATTAGCGCTCTGTTTGCATCATCGTGCTCTAAAAACGGAATCAAAGAAGCTGCAACCCCAACAACCATACCTGAGCAAAGATCGATTAATTGCACTTCTTCGCGTCTTGCAAGTATAGTTTCACCATCTTGTCTAGCCTCAACAAATTCTTCTACTATATTGCCTTTAGCATCAACTTTGGTTGAAGCTGGTGCAATAAACAAGCCTTCTTCTTGTGTTGCTGTAAGATAAACAACTTCATTAGTCACTTTACCATTTACAACTTTTCTATATGGTGCTTCAACAAAGCCAAGTTCATTTACTTTTGCATAAGTAGAAAGAGTGTTAATCAAACCAATATTTTGACCTTCAGGTGTTTCAACTGGACAAATTCTACCATAATGTGTCGCATGAACATCACGCACTTCAAAACCTGCTCTTTCTTTTACAAGTCCACCTTCACCAAGCGCTGACAAACGACGCTTATGAGTAACCTCGCTTAAAGGGTTGGTTTGATCCATAAATTGCGAAAGCTGACCTCCTGTAAAAAATTCAATGATGGTTGTAGTAATCATTTTAGGATTGATTAAATCATAAGGCATTACTTTATCAAGATCCGCATTTAAAGAAGTAAATTTATCTCTGATCGCCTTTTGCATTTTTGCAAGACCTAAATGAAGTTCATTGGCTAAAAGTTCACCTATAGAACGGATACGACGATTTCCTAAATGATCTCTATCATCAATATGTCCTTTACCATTTTTTACTTTAATTAAATATTTTGCAGTTTTAATAATATCTTCATTAGTCAAAACAGTAACATACTCAGGCACTTCAAGACCTAACTTATGGTTCATTTTCATACGACCTACCTTGGTAAGATCGTATCTTTCAGGATTGAAGAATAAATCATTTACAAAAGCCTTCGCTGCATCTTTTACCACAGGTTCACCTGGACGCATAACTTTGTAAATTCTAATCGCAGCTAAATCATTTTCATCATCGATATTTTCACTTTGTTTAAGAAGTTTTAGAGTTTCTCCATCTTGAGCAAAGGAGTTAATAATCGCTGCATCAACGCCATTAGCCAAGTCATTTGCTATATCAAAACTTTTTTGCTCTTTAATCTTGGCAAGCTTACTCTCATCTAGCAAAGTTAAAGAATCAAATAAAACCTCTCCACTTTCCTTATCAATAATAGGATTTGCCAAATAACGATTAAGTAAAATTTCTACAGGGTATTCTATCCATTTTAAACCGTCTTTAATAAGCTGTTCTGCTTTTTTCTTTGTAAGTCGTTTTCCAGCTTGATGAACAATTTTTCCTTTTTCATCTTTAATATCATACTCTATTCTGTCCATAAAATCATTTGGATTAAATTCTGTTAAAAATTTATCTTTTTTCACATGTATAGTCTGGATAGGATAAAACAACTTAATAATATCCTGTTTTTTATACCCTAAAGCCCTAAAAAGCATAGTTACAGGAACTTTTCTACGCTTGTTAATTCTTACATACAAAACATCTTTGGCATCGTATTCAAAATAAAGCCACGAACCACGATCAGGAATAATTTGTGCTGTATAAACAAGCTTATTTGCAACCGTTGAACTTTCTTCTTCTTTAAAAATAACACCAGGGCTTCTATGTAATTGATTTACAACCACCCTCTCAACCCCGTTAATGATAAAAGATACACGATCTGTCATTAAAGGAATTTCGCGGATATAAATTTCTTGTTCTTTAATATCTTTTACGCCAACTTTTTCCCCTGTTTTTTCATCTTTTTCATGCAGAGTAAGACGGATTTTCATTTTTAAATTTACAGAATAAGTCAAACCTCTTTCCATGCATTCGCGAATGGTATATTTTGGCTTGCCTATTTCACTACTAACATATTCAAGACTCAATCTATTTTGCGGATCATGAATAGGAAAAATTGATTTAAAAACTTTTTCTATACCACTTTCACCATTATCAAGATTTAAAAAATAATCAAAACTCTTTTTTTGTAATTGTAGAAGATTTGGGATTTCTATTTGTTTTGAAATGTTTGAGAAGTCTACTCTTAAACGATTTCCTAATTTATTATCTAACATATCGCACATACCTCATGGTAAATTTTGTAAATTTAAAAAAGAAGACCTAAAAATTAGGTAAAAATAAAAAAAGAAGACTTGCCTTGGCAAATCTTCTTCTAACTTTAAAGCTTAAAATTACTTAAGTTCTACTTTAGCACCAGCTTCTTCAAGTTGTTTTTTAGCTTCTTCAGCTTCAGCTTTAGCCACACCCTCTTTTAGAGTTGAAGGAGTTTGCTCAACTGCATCTTTTGCTTCTTTAAGACCAAGGCCTGTAAGAGCACGAACGATTTTAATAACTTCAATCTTTTTAGCACCGCCATCAGTTAAAACGATATCAAATTCAGTTTTTTCTTCAGCAGCAGCTGCAGCACCACCAGCTGCAGCACCACCAGCCACCATTACAGGAGCAGCAGACACACCAAATTTTTCTTCAAATTCTTTTACAAGTTCTGATAACTCAAGAACACTTAAATTTGAAATATATTCTAATACATCTTCTTTAGAAATTGCCATTTTTTATCCTTTTATTTAATTTATTCAGATTCTTTTTTATTTTTAAGCGCATTTAAACCTATTGTGAAATTGGTAATTGGCGCATTCCAAACTTGCAAAAGCATAGCAAGCAACTCATTGCGTGAAGGCATTTTAGCAAGAGCTTTAACCTTAGCAACATCTGCAACTTCGCCTTCAATATGAGCTGTTTTGATTTCAAATTTATCGTTATTTTCTTCAAATTTAGCAGCTACTTTTGAAACACTTAGCTGATCTTCGCCCCAAAGATAAATATTTGTATCTTTAAGAACTAGACCTGTTTTACCGGAATTGTTAAGAGCAATGTTAGCCAAAGTATTTTTAACAATTTGAACTTTTACATTGTTTTCTCTTGCATTATTTCTAAGCTCTTCTAGTTTTTTTGTGCTAAGACCTCTGTAATTACAAACTACAATAGCTTCACTAGCTTTAAAATCTTCTTCAAGTTTAGCAATAATCTCAACTTTTTCGCTTCTAGTCACATTTTCTCCTTTCCGATTGAGATTTCAAGTAGAGTGGAAATCCAATTAAGCTTACGCCTCGACTATCTTCAATCTAAAATAAACATCTCAAAAAATCAAAAATTTTTTCAAATGTTTATTTTAAAACAAAAGAGTTGCAAAAAAGCAACTCTTATTTCATATCAAGCAATTCTTGTGTTTCAAGCTTTACAGAAGGGCTCATTGTCAAAGATAAAGCCGCATTTTTAATATATCTACCTTTAGCTGCGGCAGGTTTGTGTTTGTTAATTGCCTTTACAAAAGTGCTAACATTGTCCCATAATTGTTCTTTGGAAAAACTTACTTTACCAAGACCTGCATGGATATTTCCTTGCTTATCAACACGGAAATTTACCTGACCACTTTTTGCATTATTAACTGCTTGAGCAACATCCATAGTCACTGTTCCGGTTTTAGGATTTGGCATTAAACCTTTTGGCCCTAAAATTCTACCAACTTTACCAACAAGTCCCATTAAATTTGGAGTAGCAATCAAAACATCAAAATTCATATTACCTTTTTGAATTTCTTCTACTAAATCATCGCTACCCACAATATCTGCACCAGCATTTTTCGCTTCATCAGCTTTTGCGTCTTTTGCAATTACAGCAACACGAACTTTTTTACCCGTTCCAGCAGGTAAAACAACAGATCCTCTTACCATTTGATCTGCATGTCTTGGATCAACATTAAGTTTTAAAGCAATTTCTACAGTCTCATCAAATTTAGCAGACTTTAAAGTCTTTATTGTATCAATTGCATCGCTTAAAGCATACTCTTTATTTGAATCAATTTTTTGTGATAATTCTTTTAATCTTTTTGCTATCTTAGCCATTTATTTTCTCCGCATTTTAAAGTGCTACCGCCTTTTACCTTGGCGGTGAAAGGATTAATCAACGATTTCAACACCCATAGAACGAGCTGAACCTGCAATAATTTTAGCAGCTTGATCTCTATCTTTAGTATTTAAATCTGCAATTTTCTTATCTACTATTTCTAAAACTTGAGCACGAGTTAACCTACCCACCTTATTTTTAAGTGGATTATCCGTACCTTTAGAAATTCCAGCTGCTTTTTTGATCAAATCCGTAGCTGGCGGTTGTTTTGTAATAAAAGTAAAACTTTTATCTGCATAAACAGTGATAACAACAGGGATATTAAAACCTGCCATATCTTTTGTTCTTTCATTAAAAGCCTTACAAAACTCCATAATATTAACACCTTGCTGACCCAAAGCAGGACCAACAGGTGGTGATGGGTTTGCTTTTGTGGCAGCAATTTGCAATTTAATTTCGCCTACGACTTTTTTAGCCATAACAAATCTCCTTACTTGATATAAATTAAATTATTTTCTCAACTTGAGAATATAAGATCTCCACTGGAGTTGAGCGTCCAAAAATAGAAACATTTAATTTTAATAAACCACGAACCATATCATACTCTTCTACAATTGCAGTAAAGTTTGCAAATGGCCCTTCTGTGATTCTCACATTTTCCCCTTCTTCAAAAGAAATCTTTGGTTTAGGCGCTGCACGATTGTGAACTTTTTCCAAAATCAAATTAATATCTTTTTCTGTTAAAGGGGTTGGCTTTTTGGATTCTCCAATAAAACGACCAACCTTTGGAAGAGATTGAATGCGATGCCAAAGCTCCGTATTTAAATCAAGAAGTGCAAAAACGTATCCTGAATACAAACTTCTTTCGCTAATCTTCTCCTTTCCATTCTTAAATTCAATAACATCTTCAGTTGGAACAACAATTTCTTTAAGTTGTTCTTCAATTCCGTTATCTTTTACTAAATTTTCAATGGCTCTTTTAACTGCCATTTCACTGCCAGCATAAGTTTGAATTGCATACCATTTATGAGTACTCATTTACTCTCCTTATACGATCGCAGAAACAATAGAGGACATAAGCCAATCCACTAACGCCAAAAACAAAGAAATCACCGCAACAACTACAAAAACTGTAATATAGGCATTTCTTACCTGTTCTTTTAAAGGAAAAATTACTTTCCTTAATTCGGCTTTTGATAATTTAAAATAAGTTATTAATTTTTCCATTTATTTAAACCTTAATTATGGCAGGGCAAGAGGGATTCGAACCCCCAACCATCGGATTTGGAATCCGGCGCTCTACCGTTGGAGCTATTGCCCTAAGGCGCAAGCTTAACTTTTTAGCTTAACTTCTTTGTGAAGTGTATGTTTTTTTAATCTTGGGCAATATTTTTTTAATTCTAATTTTTCAGTAGTATTTTTACTATTTTTATAGGTACTATAATTAATATCACCACATTCTTCACACTTTAAACCAACTTTAATTCTCATTTCAATTTTCCTTAAAAAATTAAAGCCAAGCTTTTAACTTGGCTTTATTAAATTATTTAATAATTTTAGAAACAACACCTGAACCAACAGTTTTACCACCTTCACGAATAGCAAAACGAGTTCCTTCTTCAAGTGCTACTGGAGCGATCAAGCTTACAGTAATTCTCACATTTTCACCTGGCATAACCATTTCAACACCATCAGCTAATTTAATCGAACCTGTAACATCAGTTGTTCTTACATAAAACTGTGGTCTATAGTTGTTAAAGAATGGAGTATGTCTACCACCTTCATCTTTATTTAAGATATAAACTTCAGCTTCGAAGTCAGTGTGCGGAGTAATTGATTTTGGTTTAGCAAGAACCATACCACGGATAACTTCTTCTTTTTTAGTACCACGAAGAAGAACACCTACGTTATCTCCTGCTTCGCCTTGATCCATTTCTTTTCTGAACATTTCAACACCTGTTACAGTTGTTGTTTGAGTATCTTTAATACCAACGATTTCAATAGTATCACCTACTTTTACAACACCTTTTTCAATTCTACCTGTAACAACAGTACCACGACCTGAAATTGAGAAAACGTCTTCAATTGGCATCAAGAAGTCTTTTTCGGTATCACGAGTTGGAGTTGGAATATAGCTATCAACTGCAGCCATAAGATCCATAATTTTTGCTGACCATTCACCATCTTGTCCAGCTTTAGCTTCTTCAAGAGCTTTTAAAGCAGAACCAGAAATAATAGGTGTATCATCGCCTGGGAAATCATAAGAGCTTAATAATTCTCTAATTTCCATTTCAACTAACTCTAAAAGTTCAGCATCATCAACCATATCTGCTTTATTCATAAAAACAACAATATATGGAACGCCTACTTGACGAGAAAGAAGAATATGCTCTCTAGTTTGTGGCATAGGGCCATCTGCAGCAGAAACAACCAAGATCGCTCCATCCATTTGTGCAGCACCTGTAATCATGTTTTTAACATAATCTGCGTGACCTGGGCAGTCAACGTGTGCATAGTGACGATTGTCTGTTTCATATTCAATATGAGAAGTAGCAATAGTAATACCACGCTCTTTTTCTTCTGGAGCATTATCGATATTATCATAATCTTTAAGCTCTGCTAAACCTCTTCTAGAAAGAACAGCAGAAATAGCAGCTGTTAAAGTAGTTTTACCATGGTCAACGTGACCAATAGTACCAATATTTACGTGTGGCTTATTACGTGAAAATTTTTCTTTAGCCATTTTTTTCCTCCGTATAAAAAATAAATTGAGCAAAGCAAGTCTTATATCTATATAATTTTTTCAATTCATGGAGCTCATAGCGGGAATTGAACCCGCGACCTCTCCCTTACCAAGGGAGTGCTCTACCTCTGAGCCATACGAGCGCTCAGAAAAATTATACACAATAACAGACAACAAAAACTCTTAAATGGGATATATACTGTAAGTTAAAGGTTTTAAAATACAGCTCCCAGTTCTTTTAAATTATTGGAGCGGGAAACGGGACTCGAACCCGCGACCCTCAGCTTGGAAGGCTGATGCTCTAGCCAACTGAGCTACTCCCGCAAAGCATGGTGGTGAGTCGTGGATTCGAACCACGGAAGGCGAAAGCCAGCAGATTTACAGTCTGCCCTCGTTGGCCACTTGAGTAACTCACCATAAAAATATTGCTTTTTCAATATTCTGGTCAAACACTGCTAAAATAAATGGAGCTGGTTAAGGGACTTGAACCCCCGACCTGCTGCTTACAAGGCAGCTGCTCTACCAACTGAGCTAAACCAGCAAAAATAAAAGTGAGATTATAACTCAAAAAAAAATTTTTGTCAAGACTTTTTTAGTTTTTCTATAAAATTTTAGTCTTGTAAAGTTTATTATCATAAACCAATATTATTTTTATCTATTTATGATAATCAAACAAATTTAAAAATTTCTTTGCTCTTTCGCTTTTTGGATTTTCAAAAAAACTTTTAGGATCATTTTCTTCGATGATTTTTCCTTCATCCATAAAAATAATTTTATCTGCTACAGCTTTAGCAAAACCCATTTCATGAGTAACAATAAGCATAGTCATACCCTCTTTTGCAAGATTTAACATCACTTCTAAAACTTCTCTAACAATCTCAGGATCCAACGCTGCTGTAACCTCATCAAAAAGCATTAACTCAGGATTCATACATAGACTTCTTACTATGGCAATTCTTTGCTTTTGTCCTCCGCTAAGTTCTCTTGGATAAGCATGAATTTTATGCAAAAGTCCCACCTTTTCAAGCCAAATTTTAGCCTCTTTCAAAACCTCATCTTTCTTTCTTTTTTGCACTTTCATAGGCCCTAAAAGTATATTTTCTTCAACACTTAAATGCTCAAAAAGCTCATAAGATTGAAAAACCATACCAACTTTTTGACGCATTCTTGGCCATTCTTTAAAATCTTTATCTATTTTCTCATTATCAACATAAATATTACCACTTGCAATCTCTTCAAGCCCATTAATACAACGCAAAAGCGTAGATTTTCCACATCCGCTAGGACCTAAAATCACCACAACTTCTTTAGCTTTAACTTCTAAATTAATATCTTTTAAGGCGTGATGCGAACCATAATACTTTTGTAAATTTTCTATTTTTAGTATGCTCATTTTAGCTCCATTTTTTCTCTAATTTTCTTGAATATAAAGTGATGGGATAACAAAGTATAAAAAAGATAAAAAAAATCAAACCATAAATAATAAAAGGTGCAAAATCATTTCTATTATGAAATTCTATAATTTGTTGCCCTACTTTTACAAGCTCTACCGCGCCGATTAAATAAGCAAAGGTTGTACTTTTAATCATACGAGTAAGTAAATTCATGCTCATAGGAGTTAAACGACGCATAGCTTGTGGAATAATAATATAAACAAAACTTTGCACCGTATTTAAACCTAAAGATGATGCACTTTCATACTGATGCTTTGGAATACTCTGCAAGGAAACACGCACCAAATCCATCATCTCAAAACAACCCCAAATGCTAAAAACAATAATAGCTGCACTTACAGAACTCAAATCCCACCCAAACCATCTAGGAAAACCAAAATACACCACAAAAAGCCATACCAAAAGTGGCATAACACGCACAAATTCTAAGCCTAAACGACAAAAAGCATAGATATAGGTATTTTTAAAACTCATTAAAATTCCCAAAAACAACCCACCTATCGAAGTAATAATAATGCTGATAAATGAAATTTCAAGAGTGACAAAAAGCCCTTGCCAGAGTCTTAAAAGCGTATCGGTATTTAAAAGTTCAAGCATGAAACAACCTTTTTTCAAACTTTAGCAAAATAAAAGACAAAGGTAAGATAATACACAAATATCCCATAAACAACAAAAACAATAGCTCATCTGTCTTATAGGTTAAGGAATTTAAACTCTTCATTAAATTCACCAAATCTGGCAAGGCAATAATACTAACGACTGAAGTTTCTTTGATTAAAAATATAATATTAGCACTAATACTTGGCATAGAAATAGCCAAAGCTTGCGGCAAAATCACATAACGCAAATTTCCAAATTTTGAAAAACCCAAAGAAAGTCCCGCTTCAAACTGCTGTTTTCTTATGGCTTCAAATCCCGCTCTTAAACTCTCGGCCATATAAGAACCTCCTAAAAAACTAAGTCCTACTATAGCACAAGCAAAAGAAGGCCTTAAAGTTTCTTCTACGCTTAAGCAAATCAAATCAAGCGGTGGAATTTGCTCTAAATGTATATTAAATTTAGGTAAAGCATAATATAAGAAAAAAAGTTGAATTAATAAAGGCGTATTTCTTGAAAACTCTATATAAAGCTTGCAAATATTTTCTAAAATTTTTATTTTAAAATAACTCATTAAAATGCAAAACAAGCCTATTATCAAAGAAAAAATAATTCCAAAAAAGCTTAGTTTTATCGTAAGCCAAGCAGCCGTTAAAAAAGCAGGAGCTTGAACTAATATAAAATCAAAATCCATTCTCTACCTTAAATTTTTACCAAAGTTCTTTCATGATCATATCTTTATTTAAAATTTCAATTCTACCTTTTTTTGTATCAATAAGTTCTGAAATTTTAAGTTCTTTTAACACTCGAGATAAAGATTGTGCTCTAACATTTAAATCAATTGCAATTTGTTTTTGTGAAATTGTATCTAAATTTTTTTCATTTTCCAAAAGATACTTTAATAATCTCGTCCTTAAATCTAATGCATTTTGAGATAATTTCTTTTCTAAAATTTTAATTTTATCAAAAAGTGAACTGATAAGTAAAAAATTGAATTCTTTATTTTCACTGCATAAATTTTGAAAATTAATAAAATCAATTTCCAAAATTTCTCCATCTTCCTCAAATATAGCATTAGCAGGATAATTTAATTTTTTAAAAGCAGGCATTTCTGCTATAAAATTTGGAGGATTAAAATAATGCAAAGTAATTTCTTTATCACTTGCTGTACTTTTATAAATGCGTATTTTTCCCTTGAGTAAAATAAAAAATTTTTTAGCCTCTTCACCCTCATAAAATAAAATACTATTTTTTTGAAATTTTTTTAATTTTCCTACACTAGATAAAAGTTCCAAATAATCTTTCATTATATACATTTTCCATTCTTAACTTATGTTAAATTTAATTTATCTTATTTTTGCTATATTAACGCCATAAAATTAACATTTAAGAAAGGCTTATATGAAATTTGAAACAATTAATCAAGAAAACATAGCAAAACTCATGGAAATATTTTATGAAAAAGTTAGAAAAGATAAAGATTTAGGTCCTATTTTTAACAATGCTATTGGAACAAGCGATGAAGAATGGAAAGAACATAAAGCAAAAATAGGAAATTTTTGGGCAGGTATGCTTTTAGGCGAAGGTGATTATAATGGGCAACCCTTAAAAAAGCACTTAGATCTACCTCCTTTTCCTCAAGAGTTTTTTGAAATTTGGCTAAAACTTTTTGAAGAAAGTTTAAATATAGTTTATAATGAAGAAATGAAAAATGTCATTTTACAGCGTGCACAAATGATAGCTTCACATTTTCAAAATATGCTTTACAAGTACGGCGGGCATTAATTTGGCAATTTTTTTGCCAAATCTTTTTTTACCTTTTGTAAAATCTCCTCATCCTTAGAAAAATCAAAAAATTTAAACTCATTTCCATGTTGCATAAAACCATCGAGCAAATCTCCACTCAAACGATTTTTAAGATCAAGTTCTGCTATTTTAAACCCATCTAAAGTGCTAGCAAATTCTTTTAAACGACTCGGAATTTCTTTAAGCTTAGTATAAAGATAGCAAGTACTTTTAAGCCCTATACGACCTACACGACCACGAAGTTGATGCAAGGTAGCAAGTCCTAAACGTTCCGCTCCCACAATCACTATCATACTCAATCTTGGCAAAGAAATGCCCACTTCCACCACTGTAGTGCTTAATAAAATATTTCCCTCATCTCTAAAATGCTCTAAAATTTCATCTTTTTGTTTATCTTTTCCATGAGTTACAAAAACTTTTTCATAATGACTCTGCCAATACCCCCTAGCCTGCTCCAAAGAAAGATAAGGAATATTATCACTAGCACTCACTAAGGGATAAATAATGATAATTTGATGATTTTTAGCAATTTCTTCCTTGATCTTCTCGCTAAGCTTAGAAAAACCTTCATTTTGTATACAATAAGTTGCAATATCCTTCTTAAAAGGCATTTGCTTAATAAAACTAAAATTTAAAAGTTCAGATTGTATCATGCTTAAAGTTCTTGGAATAGGCGTAGCCGAAAACTGTATAAAATGAGGGGTAAATTCTTGCTTATTTAAAGAATGAATTTTTTCACGCTGAGCTGACCCAAAACGATGTTGTTCATCTATCATTACAAGTACGGCATTATGACTTTCTAAATGAATTAAAGCGTGAGTGCCTATGATAAGATTTGCTTTTTGGATATTTTGTTCTAAATCTTTTTCTTTTTTACCCCCTTTAATAAACAAAATATTCATAAAATCAGGTAAAAATTTCCTAGCCTCTTCATAAAGCTGATACGCTAAAATACTAGTAGGTGCCATTAAAATAGCCTGCTTAGGATAAACCATCAAAGCCGCACCAAGCAAAACCAAGGTTTTACCACACCCTACATCACCCATAATCACACGCCTTTTAGCTTCTTTTGAATGCAAATCTTTTTCTATATCTTTTAAGGCATTAAGCTGATCTTTAGTAAGAGAAAAAGGCAAATCTTTAAGCCAATTGGCTATATTAAAAACATTGATTTGATGAGCTTTAAAATGTGTTTTTTTAGCTTTTAAACGCTTTAAAAAATTATATATTTCTATATATTTTAAATCTTTGCTAAAATTTTGCAAATTTTCAAACATAAAAAAACTTTTTTCATCATAGGCATGTAAATTTAAAAGAAAATGTATATATTTATCCTCTATGCCACTTTCTTTTAAATTTTCATAGTTAAGATATTTATGTATAAAAGCAGCAATTTTTGTATCTTTTAAGCCTAAAATTTGATACTTTGGACTAAAACCCTCAAAAGAAGTTAAAATTTTAGGATTGTTAAATTGCCAAGTGTGATTAAAACGTGAGAGTTTAGCATTAAAAATAAGCTCTTTTCCTACCTTACAAATCCCAAAATGCCAAGCTCTAGGATGAAAAAACACAAAAGAGATATTTTCTTGCCATTCTTCACAAAAACCCAAACCAAAAAGTTGATTTTTTCTTGAACTAACGCTTTTTATAGTGATTTTTTGGGTACAAATTTCATTTTCTTTAGGATTTTTACTTGGATTTAAATTTTCAATTTTTTTAGGTAAAAGAAGCGCTAAATCAATAGCACTTCTAATTTTTAATTTTTTAAAAAATTCATAATCACTTTCTTTAATTTTCATTTTGTATGCTTGCAAAACTTATATTTAAAAGCTCTTGATGTTTTTTAATATAAGCATTGATGGTTTCAAGTTTAACCTTTTCCATAAGTTTTAACTCTTCTTTATAATATCCCAAATTTAAACCTTGATAAAATTCATTAAAGGCCATAGATAAACGCTTGCTTAAGCTTTCATAACGCAAAGGAGTTGATCCTATGAGAAAATTTTTAGCTTGATCAAGTTCGTTTTGAGTCATGCCATTTTTTATAAAATCTTCAAAAAGCTCTTTTACAATTTTTTTAGCTTCTTTAGCGCTTTCATTTTTAGTTTGTAAATATCCAAAAACTCTAGAAAAAGACATATTCATATCAAGCATAGCATAAGCTGAGTATGCAAGACCTCTTTTAACACGAATTTCTTCCATAATCCTTGAACCAAATCCCCCTTGTCCTAGCACAAATAAAGCAATTTTTGCAAGATATAAATCCTTATCTTTAAAATCGGCAAAAAAAGGCGTAGCAAAATAAATATAAGCTTGTTCACTTTCTGGGCGTAGCAAAATTTCATCTTTGATGTTTTTGCTTAACTCATATTTTTTTGGAGTATTTTTCTTACCTATTTGAAGTTTTGATAAGAGTTTTAAAAGATCTTCCTTGGCTTGTTTTTCTTCTAAATCTCCTCCTAAAATCACAACCAAATCACTAAGATGGATAAAATTTTTATAAAAATTTTGCAAATCTTTTAAAGACAAAGTTTCTATACTTTTTTCATCTCCATCATTTGAACTTTGAAATTCTTTACATTTAAAAATTTGAGCATTGAGTAAATTTTTTGCTAAATAATCAAAATCACTATTTTTACTCGCGAGCTCACCTAAGGCATTGATTTTTAATTTTTGCAAAGTTTTTTCTTCTATTCTTGGTTTTAAAAGCAATTTTTCTAAACTCTTTAAAGCAAAATCAAAATTTTCTTTCAAGCAAGAAAGATTGATTTCCAAGCTTTCAAAACCACTACTTGCCTCTAAATTTATCGCTCTAAATTCTAAATCCTTAAAAAATTTATCATCCACGCCTTCATTTAAAATACGTGAAAACATCTTAGCTAAGCCTGCTATTTCATCATAACTTCTAGCACAATTTCTAAAGACAAGCTTTAAAACAACAATAGGAAAATCAGAATTTTTTTCAAAAATAAAAGGGATTTTAACACCCCTACTCTCTAAATACTGCATTAAAACCTTTCTAAAATTTCATAAGCGGTATTGCGTTTAGCTGGATTTTCGCCTAAACTTCTAATCAGCCTTATCATCTCATCTTGATTCATTCTATAACTTGCTCCTGCGGCACTTACTACATTTTCTTCCATCATGGTTGAGCCTAAATCGTTAGCCCCAAATTTTAAAGCAAGTTGACCTATAATCGAGCCTTGAGTTACCCAAGAACTTTGCAAATTTTTAAAATTATCTAAATAAAGTCTTGCTAAAGCTAAAAGTCTTAAATACTTGTTAGAACTTTGCTTCATAATCTCTGGATGTTTTTGGATTAAAGCAGTATTATCACTTTGAAAGCTCCATAAAATAAAAGCTCTAAATCCCCCTGTTTCATCTTGTAATTTTCTCAAATGCTCAAAATGATCGATGATTTCTTCATCATTTTCAACCGTTCCAAACATCATAGTAGCTGTACTTTTCATACCGATTTTATGAGCTTGGCGATGTACTTCTAACCAAGTAGCTGTATCGCATTTATTTGGTGCAATGATATCACGCACCCTATCGCTTAGCACCTCAGCACCTGCTCCTGGTATAGAAAATAAACCTTTAGCTTGCAATCTTTGCAGCACTTCAGTAATTGAAATTTTAGATGCTTTTGCAATATAAGCGATTTCAACTGCTGAAAAACCATGTACAGTGATATTTGGATAATGTTTTTTTATCCAAGAAACTAATTCTTCATACCATTCTATTTTTAATTTTGGGTGCACCCCACCTTGAAAAAGAATTTGTGTACCCCCAATAGCTTCAAGCTCCTCTATCTTCTTGCCTATCTCCTCAAAGCTTAAAATATAAGCATCATCTTCTTTATGATGGCGATAAAAAGCACAAAAAGAACAATCAATACAACAAACATTGGTATAATTAATATTTCTATCCACAACAAAAGTGGTAATTTTTTCAGGATGAAGTTCTAATTTTCTTTTATAAGCCATTTCTCCAAGTTCCGTTAAACTCGCATGATATAATAAATCTAAAGCTTCTTTTTTATCCAGTCTTTTCAAAATTTTTCCTTGTTTTTTTACATAATTAAAATAATTATAGCATTTAAAATATAAATTATGCTATAGTTTCGCTTATGAATTACATTGAACTATTAAAAAATAATAAAAATATCAGAATATTAGCTTCGGTTCAGTTTATAGTATATTTTGGAGCATGGTTTTCTCAAACTGGAGTTTTTACCCTTTTAGTCGAGCTTAATGCTCCTACTTGGGCAACAGCTACAAGTGCTATGCTTGCTTTTTTACCTGGAGTTTTGCTTGCTCCTATTAATGGCGTCATAGTAGAGAAAAATAAACCTAAAAAACTTTTACTCAGTATGATTAGCATAGAATTAATTTCTATTTTTTGTCTTATTTTTGTCACAAGTCTTAGCATGCTTTGGCTTTTGTTTATTTTAATCTTCATAAGACTTTGCGTTGCTTCGATTTATTTTCAAGCTGAAATGAGTTTATTGGCGAAAATTTTAACCCCTCAAGAACTTAAACTCGCTAATGAAATGCACAGTGTCATTTGGGCGATTTCTTATACAACAGGTATGGCAAGTGCGGGAATTTTTATTTATTTTCTAGGAGTTAAAACCGCTTTTTTATTTGACTGTGTACTTATACTCATAGGCATTTCTTTTTTAGTAAGATTAAGTATTCCTGATTTTCATCAAAAAACACAAAGTCGCTTTTTTACCATGATAAAAGAAGGATTTTTCTATGTTTTAAATAATAAAATAATTTTTCATCTTATCTTGCTTCACGCTTTTATAGGTTTAACTGCTTATGAAACCTTGGTTACGCTTTTAGCGCAACATCAATATAAAGAAGTTTTATCTGCTGCTTTAGCAATAGGGTTTTTAAATGCAGTACGTGCTTGTTCTTTAGCTATAGGACCTATGGTTTTAAGCAAATTTATTAATGATAAAAATTTATTTTACATGTATCTTGGTCAAGGTTTTGGTATTATACTTTGGGCTTTAACTCAATTTAATTTTTATATTTCTTTTTTAGGTTTAATTGGCGCAGGTTTTTTTACCTCAGCACTTTGGGCTTACACCTACACTATGATACAAAAAAATGCTGACAAAGAATATCATGGTAGAGCGATCGCTTATACAGATATGATTTATCTTAGTTTTAGCGCTATTATTTCAATGCTTATGGGCTTTTTATTTGAAATAGGCTTGAGTTTAGAACTGATTACAGGTTTATTGGGTATGATTTTTATCTTTGCGGCATTTTATTGGAAGTGGTTTTATAAAAAATATTTGTGAAAATTCACAAATATTTTAAATTTTAAACAAATCTTGAAGATTTTTCATTGCTTCTTCATTACTGATGGCATTATTTAGCTGCGATGAGCTTAATTCATTGAGCTCTATTTCATAACCACTTAACATAGAAGCAAGGCGAATATTAATACCATTTTTTCCTATAGCTTTACTTTTTTGTTCGCTATTTAAACTTACAATAGCTTTTTTATCTTCAATTTTCACAGAATTTACAATAGCAGGAGCCAAGGCACGAGAAATTAAAATTTCACTCTCATTTGTAAATTCTATACAATCAATATTTTCATTATGAAGCTCTTTGCTTACTGCATTAATTCTTACACCTTTAACACCTACTGTAGCACCTACAGGATCGATATTTGCTCCATTGGCCTGAAGAATGATTTTTGCTCTTTCACCTGGAATTCTAGCACATCCTATAATATTGACATAACCATCTTTGATTTCTGGAACCTCAGCTTCAAGTAAACATTCTAAAAATTTAGGACTTGTACGACTAAGCTCGATTTTAATACCCTTATCTGTATAAACACGGCGTATCACAGCTTTTACCACATCACCTATTTTAAACTTTTCCCCTTTAATGCGATTTTTTCTTGGTAAAAAAGCTCTTAATTCATCTATTTCAATAAAAGTATTTTCTTCATTATCCACTCTAACAACTGTACCAAAAACCATTTGCCCTACTTTGTTTTTATATTTTTCAAAAATAGTTTGTTCTAATAATTTTTGTATATGATATTCAAGTTCTTTATGCAAGGTATTTACCGCAGTTCTTCCTAAATTTTCCAAAGAACATTCATAGGTTAATTCATCTCCTATTTCAACATCTGGAGCTTCTGATTTTGCCTTACTTAACGCGATAAAACTCTCACTTTTATTTTGTAATCTCTCGTCATTATCTGCTACTATGGTAATTTTTTGATAAAGATTTAAATTTTTAGGATCCACAAAAAACTCATATTCTTGTCCATAAATTCTTTTTGCAGTATTGATTAAAGCGGTAGCTACCTTTTCTCTTACATTCTCTAAGTTTAAATTTTTTTCATTAGCAATAGATTCGATAATATCTGCTATCTTTTCCATATTTTATAAAACCTTTTTTGTGGGAAATTTAAATAATGTAGGTAAAAATTATATCCTTAATAAGTTTAATTAAAAGTAAAATTTGCTAAAATTACAGATTAAAATGAAAATTCTTAAGGATTTAGCTATGGAATTAAAATTGGCAAGAACTTTGATTAATGAAAAACCTAAAAATATTAGCCTAGAAAAAATCGAAGAGGCTATAGAAAAAGAAGGACAAAAGTTTTTTTATTTTGATAAAGATAATACACACAAACAACTCATTGCCCTTGTAAATCATTTTGAAAAAAAAGGAGTAAGCATTTATCATAGAACCGTAAAATACGGACTTGATGATAATGATTTTATGTATGAGGTACATATTCTTTGAGTGCTAAAAAACTTTTTATCCAAACTTTAGGTTGTGCGATGAATGTCAGAGATTCTGAGCATATGATCGCAGAATTAACACAAAAAGAAAATTACGCACTAACAGAAGATATCAAAGAAGCAGATCTTATTCTTATTAATACTTGTTCAGTGCGTGAAAAACCTGTGCATAAACTTTTCTCAGAAGTGGGTGGCTTTGAAAAAGTTAAAAAAGAAGGTGCTAAAATAGGAGTTTGTGGATGCACTGCATCACATTTGGGAAATGAAATTTTCAAACGTGCTCCTTATGTGGATTTTGTTCTAGGGGCAAGAAATATTTCCAAAATCACTCAAGCTATAAAAACTCCAAAATTTATGGGGGTGGACATAGACTATGATGAAAGTGAATTTGCTTTTGCAGATTTTCGAAATAGTATTTATAAATCCTATATTAATATCTCCATAGGTTGTGATAAACACTGCACTTATTGTATAGTGCCACATACTAGAGGAGATGAAATTTCCATACCTTTTAACATCATCTACAAAGAAGCTCAAAAAGCCGTTGAAAAAGGCACTAAAGAGATTTTCTTGCTAGGACAAAATGTCAATAACTACGGCAAAAGATTTAGAAACGAACATAAAAAAATGGACTTTTCAGATCTTTTAGAAGAACTTA
This sequence comes from Campylobacter sp. BCW_6873, assembly GCF_001762365.1. Taxonomy (NCBI): domain Bacteria; kingdom Pseudomonadati; phylum Campylobacterota; class Epsilonproteobacteria; order Campylobacterales; family Campylobacteraceae; genus Campylobacter; species Campylobacter sp. BCW_6873. Next base: position 29,278 of record NZ_MJWS01000075.1, on the reverse strand, counting down.
GCACTATAGAAGGTTTGGAACGCATTCGCTTTACAAGTCCACATCCTTTGCATATGGATGATAAATTTTTAGAAGTTTTTGCCAATAATCCAAAAGTTTGCAAATCCATGCACATGCCTTTACAAAGCGGCTCAAGTGAAATTTTAAAAGCTATGAAGCGTGGCTATACTAAAGAATGGTATTTAAATAGAGCTTTAAAACTTAGAGAACTTTGTCCAAATGTTAGCATTTCTACAGACATTATTGTAGCTTTTCCAGGGGAAAGTGAAAAAGATTTTGAAGAAACTATGGATGTTTTGGAAAAAGTGCGTTTTGAACAAATTTTTTCTTTTAAATACTCCAAACGCCCTTTAACAAAAGCCGCAACCATGCCTAATCAAATCGATGAAGAAACAGCTTCAAGAAGACTTAGCACCTTACAAAATCGTCATAGTGAAATTTTAGATGAAATTGTAAAAAAACAAGAAAATAAAACTTTTAAAGTTTTATTTGAAGAATTAAGAGCAGGCAATAGCATTGCTGGAAGAACAGATAATAATTTTTTAGTTCAAGTTGAAGGTAGCGAAGAACTTTTAGGGCAATTTAAAGAAGTAAAAATCACTAATGCAAAGCGTATGGTTTTATATGGGGAAATCGTTTAAAATCCATTGCTTAACATATATAATTTTCATCTTGCAATGGCTTATTTTTTTAAGCTGTAAAAAGCACTATAAAGGTGAAAAAGTTGACCGTAAAGCTGGTGTGATACTTTTTTGGCATGGAAAATTAGCACTCATGCCTTTTGCGTTTAGACATTATAGACAAAAAAATAAAAAAGCCTATGTCATGATCTCTCACCATAAAGATGGAGAACAAATTGCAAAAATCATCAAGCTTTTCGGTCTTGATACCGTAAGAGGAAGCACTTCAAGGGGTGCTAGCGGTGCACTTAGAGCTGCATTTAAAGTTTTAGAACAAAATGACGATATAGTTATCACGCCCGATGGTCCACGAGGGCCTTATCATAGTATTTCAGATGGTTCCATCATTTTAGCTCAAAAAAAAGGACTAAAGATAAGAATTTTAAACTATGAAGCAAATCGTTTTTGGGAATTTAAAAGTTGGGATAAGATGATCTTGCCAAAACCTTTTAGTAAGATTACTTATAGTCTAAGTGAACCTTTGGATATTTTATCTTTAGATAAAGAAAAAGCTAAAGAATTTCTAATGGAACAATTTGATAAAATTAGCTTAGCTGATCAATTTAAGGAATGAAATGTTGTTTTTACTTAAAAAAATATTTCCACAACTTTTTATTAGTATTATTTTAGAAGATAAAAAAAATATTGTGAAAGCTTCTATTTATAGAGGAAGTAAACTAATCAGTAGCAATGAAAAAACTTTTGATAAAAGTGAAAATTTATTAGAATACATAAAAAATTTAAGCAAACATTTCTTATTTTACCACACTGCTTTATTTTTAGACGCCAAAGAACAAGGATTAATACCTAGTACAAATATTCAAGATTGTGAGCACTTTAATATAGGAAAAATCAGCTTACAGCATATTTTGTTTAATAATGCCCTTGTTTATACAGCTACCGAACATGTGGAATATTATAGCGAGCTTTTTGAAGAATATAGAGGTTTAGATTTTTTATATTCCCCTTTTGCTCTTCTTTACTACAATATACAAAAAGAAAAACAGCCTGATGATCAAATCTTACTTTATGGATTTAAGCAAGGACATCTTTTGGCAATTATTGTTGCTAAAGGCAATACTATCTTATACGGTGATTTTAAAATATTTGAGCAAGAATTAGGTTTAGAGCTTGAACTTCCATCAGAAGATAATCAAGAAATTGAAAACAACAACGATGATACTGAAGTTACCTTAGATAACTTCAATGAAGCCTTAAATAATAAATTTGACCTACTTGATCAAGAAAATAATCTTGAAACTTTAGATAATAATGATAATTTTAATCTTGATGAATTAAATCAATTTAGCAATGATATGGAACTTTGCCGTTATATTATTACGAGCATTGAAAAATTTTATAATGATGATAAATATGCTGGGGTATTTATCAATGGTATTTCATTATATAGCGAATCAGATATTAACATAAGTGCTATTGATTTTTTAGAAAGTGAAACTTTTTTAGAGATAAAAACAAAACAAATCAACACCTTAGATCTTATGATAGAATTGATGCGAAAGGAGCTTAAATGACTTATAGCTTCATACAGCCAAGAAAAAAACCTATTTTCACACTCTTTGATAAAATTTGGCTAGGACTTTTTGGTTTTAGTATATTATTTATCTTGCTAGTATATTTTACATATACAATAAAAATTGCATTAATCAATAGCTCTATCGATGATGAAAAACAACAAGTTATAGTGCTTCAAAATCAAACTAAGCAAAATGAAATGCTTTATGAAATTTTATTTGATCAAAGCCAAATAGCGAAAAATTTTAACACTCAAAATCAAATTATTAAAGAAAGCTTAAGAAATCTATTTGATATTATTGTAAAAACTGATAATATTACTCTTGAAAGTGTTGAACAAGACGAATATTCCTTAAAACTTATCGGAGTCACTCCTACAAGAGAAATGTTTACTCTACTTTTAGAAACCCCTTTAAAAAGCATCTTTGATCAAAGCTATACAACCTATTATCGCTTAGATAATGGGTGGTATCGTTTTGTTAGTATTAGTAAACAAATTCCAGGAGTTGCAGATGAAAGATAAAAGCCTAGAAGAAATTGATTTATTAAAGCTTATCATTTGCGCGTTAAGTTTTATAAGCGTTTGCACAGCCTTGATCTTATTTTTACTTTTACCGACATTAAAAAATTACAAACAAGCAAATCTTAGAGAAAACTCACAACTTGCTATCTTAAAAGCCGCTAAATCAAAATTTGACTTTAGTGAAGATAAAATATCAACTCTAAGAAGCGAAAACAACAAAAGTTTAGAGCAATTTGAGCAAAATTTTAATATAGGAAATTTTGATACTTTTTTACAAAAATATTTTCAAAATGTAAAAATTCAAGAAACTAAGCCCGAAAAACAAGAAAAATATCTAAAAAACCGCTTAGCCATTAAAGCGACAATGAACAATCCTAGAAGGCTTTATGATTTTATTGATGCTCTAAAAAACTATAATAACTTAATCAAGCTTGATTATCCACTTAATCTTAAAGCAGGAGAGCAAGGTATCTCTATAGATCTTACTCTCAAAGTTTATTCAAGCTAAACTCACATCTTCGCCTTTTAAAATTTGATTCATAGTATTCATTGCACACATTTTTCCACACATGGAACATGAGTTTAAATCATCAGGACGACGCTCATTAAACATTTTTTTGGCCTTTTCTCCATCAATAGCAAGTTTAAACATTTTCTCCCAATCTATCTCTTGCCTAGCCTTACTCATCTCATCATCTCTTGCTCTTTCTTTTGGAAGTTTAGCTATATCTCCCGCATGAGCTGCAATTTTAGTCGCAACTATACCCTCTCTAACATCTTCTAAATTTGGAAGTCTTAAGTGTTCAGCAGGTGTTACATAACACAGCATATCAACACCGCTAGCTGCAGCCACAGCTCCTCCAATAGCACCACTAATATGATCATACCCTGCGCCAATATCTGTTACCAAAGGTCCTAAGACATAAAAAGGCGCTCCTTTGCATAAACGCTTTTCTAATTGCGTATTTGCCTCTATTTCATTAATAGCCATATGCCCTGGACCTTCTATCATTACTTGAACCCCAACATCCCAAGCCCTTTGAGTAAGGAGTGATAATTCTATAAGCTCTGAAATTTGTGCCCCATCACTTGCATCGTGGGTAGAGCCAGGACGCAAAGCATCACCCAAAGATAAAGTTACATCGTATTTTAAACAAATATCAAGCAAATCATCATAATACTCAAAAAAAGGATTTTCAGCATCTTTCATCATCATCCAAGCATAAAGCACAGAGCCTCCTCTTGAAACTATATTTGTAAGTCTTTTACTTTGTTTAAAAATATGCGCTGCGCGAGAATTAATACCTGCATGAATTGTCATAAAATCAACCCCACTTTTAGCATGATGATATACAACATCTAAAAAGTCTTTGGCATTAATTTGTTTTAAATCCTTTTCTAAAAATCCTACTGCATCATATACAGGAACTGTTCCTATCATAGCTTTTGAAACATTAACAAGCTCATCTCTAAAACGACTTGTTTTGCCATAATTGCTTAAGTCCATAATCGCTTCTATGTCAAATTTATGAGCAAGCTCTACTTTTTTCATTTCCTCGCTATAATCAACACAATCATTTGAAACTCCTAAATTTACATTAACCTTAGTTCGAAGTCCAAAGCCTATACCATTTGGATCAAGACTCTTATGGTTGATATTTGCAGGGATAATAATTTTACCGCAAGCAATATTTTCAAGCAAAAAATCTTTACTTAAATTTTCTTTTTGTGCAACAATCTGCATTTCTTTAGTAAAAATACCTTGTTTGGCATAATTCATTTGAGTTTTCATAAATTTATCCTTTAAAAAATTTGGATAAATGAAGGGTGAGTATAAATTTTTAAAGTATTGAAATTTATAAATCTTCCCGACACTGGCATTATCCAGATCCGGTTCGGTCTAAGCTTTTAGCTTACTCTCAGCCTGTTACACAAGCTCCCGTCATTTATGTTTTAATTATACACTTTAAATATTTATTTTTGCTTTATGCGTGCAGTCTTTGTAAAATTTATAAGTTCTTCTGTAGTTTTTATATGATAAGGAAGTTTTCCAAGGCAATATTTAAAAATTTCAGCAGCTGCTAAAGCATCATCTAAAGCCCTATGATGTGCATTTTCTATACCCAAAAGCTCTTTTAAAACTTCTAGTTTGTATCTTGGGCTTTCTATGCAACATTGTGCAAATTCTATAGTGCAAATACGACGATTAAGCAAAATGCCAAAACCACACTCATTTAAAGCCTTAGAAATAAAACTATAATCAAAACGCACATTATGCGCTACAAAAATACTGTCTTTTAAAAAAAGCCTAAAATCACTTAAAACCTTTGCTAAACTTGGAGCATTTTCCACCATCTCATAAGTAATACCCGTAAGTTCGGTTATATTTTCTGGAATTTCTTTTACTTTAACAAAACTTTGAAAGCGTCCAATTTCTTTAGAATTTTGAATTTTTACTGCTCCAATTTCTAAAATTTCCCCCTTACTTACACCGCCAGTACTTTCTATATCTACTATGCAAAAAATTTCATCTTTAATTTTTGTTGTGCGTGTTTTAAGGGTAAAAATATTATCTTTATTCAAAGTTAAACCCAAACCCAAAAGCTCAAAAGTTTCCAAATCTAAATCAAAATTTTTTAATTCTTCAACTTTGGCAAACTCTTGCATCACCCAATCATAAGGCTTGCTTTGCTTATTTAATATAGAAATAATCTGATCAATTTGCTGCAAACTCAAAATTCAAGCTTTAAAGATGAAATTGCAGTTTTATAATCATTAGAAGAAAAAATATAACTTCCAGCCACCAAAATATCAGCTCCGGATTCTTCTAAATCGCTAGCATTTAAACCATTAACACCACCATCAACCTCTATAAAAACTTTAGCATTTTTTTTATCAATCATTTGGCGCAATTCTTTGATTTTTTCATGCACCAAAGGTAAAAATTTTTGTCCACCAAATCCAGGATTAACACTCATTAAAAGTACCATATCTACAAATTCTAGCATGTGTTTAATAGAATCAATAGGAGTGTGCGGATTTAAAACAATAGCAGGATGGATTCCTTGACTTCTTATATATTCACAAAGTCTTATAGGATGAACTTCGCTTTCCATATGAAAAGAAATGAATTTTGGTTTCAAAGGGATAAAAAGATCTATAAATTTACTTACATCTTTAACCATCAAATGCACATCTAATGGCAACTTACTAATAGTTGAAATTTTTTCGATCACGCAAGGTCCAAAAGTCAAATTTGGAACAAAGTGTCCATCCATTACATCAATATGTAAAAGATCTGCACCTGCAGCTTCAATAGCTTTAACTTCTTCTTCTAATTTCAAAAAATTTGCAGACAATAAACTTGGAGCTACATACATGATCAAAACCTTAAAGTATATATAAATGTGATAAATAATATTTTATCGACTTATATATTAAAAAAACTATAAATTATGGAATATTTTAAGCTTAATTTTGATAAAATCTCCATTTAAAAATTTTCATAAGGACAAGAAAATGGCAAGAGTATGTCAAATCACAGGCAAGGGTCCAATGGTGGGTAATAATGTCAGCCATGCTAACAATAAAACAAAAAGACGCTTTTTACCTAATCTCAGAACAGTTCGTGTAACTTTAGAAGATGGCACCACGAGAAAAATGAGAATTGCAGCTTCTACTCTGAGAACTCTAAAAAAACAAAATTCTAAATAATTTTGAGGATTTATTCCTCAATTTTAATATTTCAAATTTAAAAATAAAATTTAATAAATCACTTATATAACACACATTTAAAAATTATTATTAAGTTTATTATTTTTTAAGCCAAAAATATCTTTTAATAGTGTAAAATACCTTATTAAATGAATTTTAAATTTCACTAATACAAGGAGAGTTTATGCTACATGAATATAGAGAATTAATGTCAGAGCTAAAAGGTAAAGATGCTCATTTTGATAAACTATTTGATCGTCATAATGAACTTGATGACATGATTAAAGATGCAGAAGAAGGTAGAACTTCTCTTAGCAGCATGGAAATTTCAACCTTAAAAAAAGAAAAGCTTCATGTAAAAGATGAACTTAGCCAATATCTAGCAAATTATAAAAAATAAGGCAAAACAATGTTTGGAAGTAAAATAAACCATTCTGATCTTCAAAAACTTGAAGAAGAAAATAAAAATCTTGCACATAAAATTGAAAAATTTCAATCGGAAAATTTAGAATTAAAAAATAAAATTACATCATTAGAACAAGCGGCTTTAGAGTCTAAACTTAAAACAGATCTTTTAAATGTTTTATTAACTGGGGTTTTAAAAAATATTACTATTGTTCAAGGCGATATGTTAGAAAATGTAAATAAGGCAGAAGTTATCTCTAGCTATTCTAAAACTTCTCTTGCTGAAATGGATGAACTTAACCATATTGCTAATTCTATCAATGCTTCCTTAGGGGATATTACAGAATCAGCCAATAAAACAAGAGATGTTGCAGGAACATTGCATAGAAGTGTTGATGAAATTACTAATGTAATCAATTTAATTAAAGATGTTTCCGATCAAACCAATCTTTTAGCTCTTAACGCTGCTATAGAAGCTGCACGCGCAGGTGAACATGGGCGTGGTTTTGCTGTTGTTGCTGATGAAGTAAGAAAACTAGCTGAAAAAACACAAAAAGCAACCACAGAAGTTGAAATGAATATCAACCTTTTAAAGCAAAATGCAAATGAAATGTATACTCAAAGTGAGCAAGTTGAAAAAATTTCTATAGATTCTAATGCTCATATTATGAGTTTTTCCGAAAAATTTACTCACTTAGTAAATGAAGCGCATTCTACCAATTCAAATGCAGTTGGTATCGCTTCAGAAGCTTTCGTATCTTTAGCAAAACTAGATCATATAGCTTTTAAACTAAATGCTTATAAAGAAATTTTTTCCAAATCAGGAAAGCAATTAGCCGATCATACATCTTGTCGCTTAGGAAAATGGCTTGCTAGCACTGGAAAAGAAAGATTTGGGCAAAATAAAAGCTTCTTAAAAATTAACGAGCCACATGAAAAAGTTCATGAAAATATGAATAATGCTATAACAATAGCAAATACAGAAGATATTAGCAAAGATATTACTCAACACAGCATAATTAATAAATGTGAAGTTGCTGAAAATGCATCGCTTGATCTTTTCAATGTATTTAAAGAAATGCTTGATGAGTCAGATCATTAAAATCCTAGGTTGAACCTTTTTAAGGTTTAACCTAAATAATCTTTAATTTTCCCCACTTTTCCTTTAAAAACCACATATAAGCAAAATCAAGCAAAGGCGTTCTTATCATATTTTTACATTTTTTTTCAAAATCCTGCACCTTAACATAAACAGCTTCAATCTCTTCATCACCAACTCCACCTCCAGAAGAAATTTTATCTTTTTCATCAACTTCTGCGAAATAAAAGCTTTGCTTGCTTACACCTGAACCAAACCCTGTATAAAAATCTCCTATTTTTTCTAAATTTCTAGGAGCATACCCTAGTTCTTCTATACATTCTTCTTTTGCTATTTCCTCTAAAGATAATTTTTTATCTACAAGTCCTGAACAAAGCTCTATAGTATAGCCCATATTATCATCTTTTACATAATCTTTATCATGCATTTGATGATACCAAAGTGGTATGCGAAATTGGCGTACAAAAATAAAACTTTCTAATTCTTTATGATACAAAAGCACTGAAACACTATCTTTAGATTCTATAAAATCCCAAGTACAAAACTTACCATTACTTTCATAAGCAAATCTCTTAGGCTTAATATAATTTGATTTTTCAAAAGAAAGTTCTTTTAAATTTTTAAACGCCATAATAAAACCTTTTATTTATTTTTCACATTGTACTTTATTTTTGCTTTTTTGAAAATATAAAGATGATTAAAGCCTTAAAAAATTAAAAATCATATTTATAACTCAACCAAAAACTCCTTCCTTCTGTATAGTCTTGATAACGATTTGCATATCCAGCAGGATTAGCCCCATCCCATTTAGTAACTTGAGGATCGAAGAAATTTTTATCAAAAAGATTTTGCACTGCAAAACTTAAGCTAGATTGCTTATTAATTTTATAATTTATCCCTAAATCTACTATATAAAAAGGCTTATATTTTTGCCATGGCAGACTACCATTACCGCCACCTTTTGCTTTAGCTATAGTATCAAGTCTTGCCCGTGTTTTTATATAGGAACTAAATTTACCTCGCTCATAGTTTAATTTTAACATTGCTATATGCCTTGGTAAATTTTCTATTCTATCACCACCAAACCAATTTTTTTGACCATCTTTGTAGCGATTATCCATAAAAGTATAACTTGAATTTAGGCTAAAGCCATTGTAAGTTTTGGTATTAAATGCAAATTCTACACCTTTAGTCTGTGTTTTTCCAAGATTAATAGGACGAGTGCAAACAGTGGTATTGTTACAATTAATACCATTTTGCATACCTGTTAAATCTTCACTACTGATTTGATTTGTAAAATCAGTAATAAATCCTGTGATAGAATAATGTGCAAAATCAAATACCCTAAAATCAACACCCAATTCATAATTTATACTTTCTTCTGGTTTTAAGTCAGGGTTTCCAAAATAAGCATTATTATTGGCATAATTATAATATCCATTTGTCAACTGCTTGACAGCAGGAGTTTTATAGCCTTTTGAAACACCTCCTTTAAAGGCTATATTATCATTTAAGTGATAAACCAAATAAATCCTAGGGGTAAATTCAGAATCAAACAAATTGCTATAAATATAACGCAAACCTGTAGTAAAAATCAAATCATCGGTTATAAAATACTCATTTTCCCCATAAAGCGCAACCGTGGTTTGATCAAGATTTTTACCTCTTATTTGACTACCTGCGCTTGCTTGATCATTTTTTAACATCTCATAATCAATCCTTACACCAAAGGTATTTACTAAATTACCGTATTGACCTAAATTCCAAGGTAAAACAACCTTACCTTCTCCTACCCAAATTTGACTATGTAACTCCTTATCCTTAGTGCTACCATATTGTAAATATGAGCTAGTTGAACCAAAATCATAATTACCATCATGATTTAAAACAACATTATCTTTAAACAGTTGCCTTTCGCTTTTAATAGCCCTACTACTTGTAGAATTCACTGAAATTTCATTAATATATCGTTCTATATCAAAATATATATTATTTTTATCATTTACTGTCCAATTAAGCCTAGAACCAAAACCTAAACTAGTAAAAGCACCTGGACTATGACTAGCAATTTGAAAATTTTCAGGTCTTTGGGTACCACCATTCCAAACCGGTGTAGGCCATTTTAAATCAGAAGTTGCCTTATCATAATACTTCAACCTTGCAGAAATTGATAATGTATCTTCAATCAAAGGAGTTGCCACATAAGCATTAAATCCCCCAGCATTGCCATAGTGATTAGAGTGCTGTTGTAAAAGAGTGTTAAATTCTATATTTGCCTCAGTCTTATCAGGATTTTTCTTAGTGATAATATTTATCACACCACCTACAGCATCACTGCCATAAAGTGTAGAAGCTGGACCACGTATAACCTCAATACGCTCTATCATAGACAAAGGTGGTAGATATCCTGACTCACTGCCACTAAAACCATTATCATAAAACCCATTTGCAACACTTTGACGTTTTCCATCAATTAAAACTAGAGTATAAGAACTACCAAAACCTCGTATGCTAAAATCATAAGTGCCTGTTTTATTCATAGTCACATCTACACCTGGAATATCTCCTATAGCCTCCCCTATATCCTTAATTGGCTTTTTTTCAAGCTCTTCTTTTGTAATGATAGAAATACTAGCAGGCGCATCAACCAAATCTTGTTCAAAACCACTAGCACTAACCACAACATCATTAAGTTGATATTTTTCTTCTGCTTTTAACAAAGCTCCAGATAAAATTAAAAAACACAGTAAACTTTTTTTAAATTTCATATTTTTAATTTGAGTCAAATTAATTCCTTTAAAAATAATTATTTTGATATTTAAAATCATTTTTGAAGTATAAAAAAAGAATACTTTTAATTAACTTAATTTTGATAACAATTATAAATAATAAAATTATTTAAAAAAGCGAAGTAAAAGCCTAAGCCTCTTGATAGGCTCCAAGCTTTAAAATTTTCTGCATACGATTTGCAGAAAGTTCTCGTACGTCAATATTTTCAAGTTCATTTAGAGATTTTTTTACATAATCAGCAATAGCTACTGCTGCAGCTTCTTTATTACGATGTGCACCATTTGTAGGCTCATCTATAACATCATCAATTAAACCTTGAGATTTTAAATCATCAGCCGTTACCTTCATAGCCTTGGTTGCAGCTTCACTTTTTGCAGGATCATTCCAAAGTATTGCAGCACAACCTTCAGGAGAAATTACTGAAAAAACAGAATTTTTCATCATTGCAAGTCTATCTGCAACCCCTATAGCTAACGCCCCGCCACTACCACCTTCTCCGATAACTATAGCAATGGTCGGTATTTTCAAATCACTTAATTCATATAAATTTCTAGCGATAGCTTCACTTTGCCCTCTTTCTTCAGCACCTATTCCAGGATAAGCACCTGGAGTATCTATTAAAAATAAAATAGGAATTTGAAATTTCTCTGCAAGCCTTGCTACTCTTAAGGCTTTACGATATCCTTCAGGATGTGGCATCCCAAAATTTCTAGCGATTTTATCTTTTGTTCCACGTCCTTTTTGCTCACCAATTACAATTATTTTTTTCTCTGCTAAATAACCCATAAAACAAACAATAGCAGGATCATCTCTAAAGGCACGATCACCATGTATTTCGTGAGCGTCATTTAAAATAAGTTCAATATAGTCAAGAGCATAAGGGCGATCTGGATGACGCGCTAATTGCAAACGTTGAAAATCACTTAAATTCTTATAAGTTTTAGAAATTTCTTTTTCAAGATTTTTCTTTAAAATCGATACAGCCTCAGTGTCTCCTTTAATCTGAGCATTGATAATGTCCTCATCAATTTGCTGAATATTTTTTTCAAAATCTAAATAAGAAGCCATATTAATCTACTTTTTTAAATACAACACAGCCATTTGTGCCACCAAAACCAAAAGAATTACTCATCACTACTTTTAAATCTACTTTTCTTGATATATTTGGAACATAATCAAGATCACATTCATTATCTTTTACAAGCTGATTGATTGTAGGTGGAACTACTCCATCTCTTAAAGCCATAACACTAACAACTGCTTCAATTGCACCTGCAGCACCCAAGCAATGACCTGTTTGTCCTTTGGTGGAACTTATAAGTGGGATATTATCACCAAAAAGCTCTTTAATTGCTGCTGTTTCATTTTTGTCATTTATAGGAGTTGAAGTTCCATGTGCATTGATATAATCTACCTTTGGATTCCCTGCCATATTTAAAGCTTTTTTCATAGCTCTTAAAGGCCCATCTAAAGTTGGTGAAGTAATATGATGCGCATCTGCACTTTCTCCAAATCCAATTAATTCAGCATAAATTGTAGCACTGCGTTTTTTAGCCTCTTCATATTCCTCAAAAATCAAAGCTCCAGCACCTTCTCCCATGACAAAACCATCTCTTTCTTTGTCAAATGGTCTTGAAGCATGCTGTGGATCTTCATTTCTAGTTGATAAAGCTTTCATTGAAGCAAAACCACCTATACCCACAGGACAAATCGCAGCTTCTGCACCTATGACTAACATCTTTTTAGCATTTCCCAAAGCTATACTTTTATAAGCTTCTCCTATAGCATGAGTTCCTGCTGCACAAGCTGTAACACAAGAAATATTTGGCCCTTTAAGTCCATGCTCTATAGAAATCAAACCTCCTAACATATTTACAAGTGCCGAAGGTATGAAAAAAGGGGAAATTTTACGCGGACCTCGCTCGGAACAAATAATGGAATTTTTTTCTATGTTAGGCAAACCTCCAATACCAGCAGCCGAAACAATGCCAAATTCTTCTTTGTCTAATTCTTCGCTAAATCCAGCATCCTGCATTGCTTCTCTTGCTGCTTTAATTCCAAGTTGTATGAAACGGTCAATTTTTTTTACCTCTTTGCCATCAACAACCTCTAATGGATCAAAATTTTTAACTTCAGCTGCAATTTGAACAGGAAAGTCTGTGGCATCAAAAAGAGTAATTTTATTTACTCCGCTTTCTCCATTGCAAATTGCTTTAAATGAATTTTCTTTATCTAAACCAAGGGCATTGATCATACCAATACCTGTAACTACAACTCTTTTCAAGAATAAGCTCCTTGCAAGAAAAAAATTATTTTTTTAGATTATCAATATAATTTACAACATCTTCAATTTTAATTAATTTTTCAGCATCACTATCTGGAATTTCTACTTCAAATTTTTCTTCTAAAGCCATAATAAGCTCTACAACATCTAAAGAATCAGCACCTAAATCTTCAATAATTTTTGATTCCATTTTAACTGCATCTGCATCAATACTTAATTGCTCTACTACTACTGCTTTTACATCATCAAATGTTGCCATTTGTTCTCCTTCAAAAAATTAAAATAAAGCGTATTTTACTATAAAAAGCTTAAAATATTTATAGTTTTTCATTATACTTGAAAATAAAATATTAAAACATAAAGGAAAAATAATGCTTTTCTCTAATTTAATCAAAGAAAATCAAAAAATTTGGAATGCTTATCTACATCATGATTTTGTTAAAAAATTGGAAGATAAAAGCCTAAAGCAAGAAAATTTTCTTTTTTATCTCAAGTAAGATTATATTTATTTGCTTAATTACGCAAAATGTTATGCAAGATTAGCACTTAACTCAAATACCGCAAAAGAACTTCGTTTTGCTATGAAATTTCAAAATTATATAGTTGAAGGAGAAATGGAGCTTCATCGTGCAATTTTATCTCTTGGCATTAATGCAGATGAACTCGATATAAAAGATGAAAGTTTAGTCAATATAGCCTATTCGCGTTATATGTTAAGCGTAGGTGAAAATGGAGATTTTTTAGATATGTTAGTTGCTCTTAGTGCTTGCGCTATAGGCTATGCAAAAATAGGTGCTGAAATTATAAATCGTTTAAAAAATGAAAATTTAAAAGATCATCCTTACAAGGAATGGATTTTGACCTATGGAAGTGAAAATTTTCAAAATGAAGCTAAAGAATTTGAAGATTTTGTTAATTCTTATACTTCAAGTGTTAGTGCACAAAAATTCCAAAAACTCAGCGAAATTTTTCATACTGTAACACGCTTGGAAGTGGCTTTTTGGGAGCATTCTTTAAGAATGGAATTAAATCTTTAAACATGGGCTTTTTGCCCATGTTTTTATGCAATTTTACTTGCATCAATAATATTATAATCTAAACCAACCGTTTCTTTAGAAAGTCCTAATGCAAGTCCTACTAATTGTGATAAATGAATAATAGGCAATCTTGCTTTAGAATTAGTATAATCTTGAAATCTTTCTTGATAGATATCAAGCTGCATTTGACAAAGTGGACAAGGTGTTACAACACAATCAGCTTGATTTTCACTTGCATTATTGACAATTTGACTAGACATTTTTTTCACAGATTTTTCTGCAGGATAAGAAGCATGAAAACCACAACAATCAAGGCGTTTTTCAAAAGGAACTATTTTAGCCCCTAAAACTTCTACTACACTTTCAAAACTTTTTGGATTGGTTGAACTTTCTTTTTTACCGAAAGTATCTTCAGGTCTTAAACTATGACAACCATAAAATAAAGCTACTTTTAAATTTGAAAGCGGCTTTTTCACCTTGCTTTTTAAATTATCCAAATCCTCATAAAGCTCCCACAAAAGACTTGTAATAGGCGTTGAACCTTGATATTTCATTCCACCTTGTGCTAAAAAAGTATTGATGCGTTCTTTTGCACCCTTATCAAGAGTATTTTTTGCTTTAGTTAAAGTTAGCATACAAGTACTACAAGTTGTAAGCATTGGCATTTTCATCTCTTCCGCTAAAGCAATATTTCTTGCATTAGCTACCAAAGTCGCAATAGGATCAACACACTGCGCTTGAGAAGCTCCACAACAACTCCATCCCTTAATTTCATTCAACTTCCAACCCAAAATAGGTGCAATAGCTTCAAGTGAAATTTTAGATTCTTTTGCAGCTTGAGATAAAACACAACCTGGAAAAAAAGCGTATTCTTTTTGCATATTTTACTCCTTAACAGCAGCTTCTTGTGCCGCCTTTATCATTTTAACCAAATCTTTATGCCCTTCTATTTCATCCTCGCCAAAAACATGCATAGGATTCATTTTTCCTGCGCGCATAAGTTTAAAAGCTATATCTGTTTTGCCCATAGAACCTATAACACCCTCAGAACGCAAAGCAAGATAAATTTCATTCAAACGTCCTGAACCTTCAACTAAATCTTTATAAAAAGCTTCAGCATGATCAGGCCCTAAGCCTTCATTTAAACCTTTTTTAATCGCCATCACTCTTAAATTTGCTATATCACTTACTGAACTTATACCCTTTGGACAACGATCAGCGCACTCTTGACAATGAACACAAAGCCAAAGTCCATTCATTACACTAGGTTTTACATGCAACATAGGATCCTTACCTCGAGAGTCTGCCGCTGCACGCCAAGCATGAGTAAAAACAAAAGGTTGCATATAATCGCTACTATCTGCTTCTAATTTATTACACTCTGAAGCACAGCTACCACATAAAATACAATCCCATTGCTTGCTAATACGATCAAATTCTTCTTGACTTTGTTTACAGCCCTTTTCCGCTGAAAATTCATTTTTTGCCACCATGGCAGGACGAATTTTTCTTAAATTTTCTATAGAAGGCTCCCAATCCACAATTAAATCAGAAATTACTCTAAAATTTCCAAGCGGAGAAATGCGTATACTTGAAGGATTATCATATTCTTTTAACAAATCTTGCATTTTAGTATCACAAGCAAGATAAGAATGCCCATTCACACGAACTGCACAAGCCCCACAAATCGCAGATTGACAAGATGCGGTAAAATTTAGAGTAATATCTTTTGTTTTTTTAATAAAAAGCAAAAGAGAGAGTAGAGTTTTTCCCTGTATATCCTTATCATCAATATCATAACTTTGTTCATATTTTTCCTTGCCATTAAAACGATCTATGATGATTTTCATTGTACTCTCCTTCCATCAAGTGAAAACTCAGTTACCACGACATCTTTATAACTAAGCTTTAATTCATCATTTTCTAAATTTACAATGCTATGTTTTAAGAAATTTTTATCATCTCGCTTTGGATAATCTTCTCTAGTATGAGCCCCACGACTTTCAAGTCTATTTCTAGCTGCTAAACAAGCACAGCGAGAAAGTAAAATCAAATTACCAAGCTCTACATAATCTGTAAAAGCAGTATTCATCACTTCATTAGGATTTGGAATACGAATTTTTTCATATCTTGCTTGTATATCTTCTAAATTTTTTGCTAGAAGATCGAGTTTTTCTTGAGTTCTAAAAATCCCCATATTATCCCAATTTTGACTTCCTAGCTCTTCTCGCAATTCATACATTTCTTGACCATTTCCGCCATTATTTGTAATTTCTTTAAATCTAGCCTGCCATTTTTGAGCAAGTTCATGAGTTTTTACCCCTTTTCCAAAACTTGCATCTTTGGCATAATTTGTCGCACCAATACCTGCTAAATGCCCCGTTACAACTGCATCGGCTAAAGAATTTCCCCCTAGTCTATTAGCTCCATGTATAGAAATACAAGAAGCTTCTCCACCTACATAAATTCCAGCAATTTTAGTACTCATATCTTCAAATTTAGCCACTTCAATTCCACCCATAGAATAATGCGCCGTTGGACGGATAGGTACAGGAGTATCTACTAAATCAATATTTTCAAAAAGCATTGCAGTGTGACGAATTTTTGGTAAATCTTTTAAAATTTTTTCTTTTCCTAAGTGGCGTACATCGCACAAAACATAAGCTCCAAGTCCCTCACCATAACCTCTACCTTCACGAATTTCTGTTTCTATAGCACGCGCAACCACATCTCGCGGTGCAAGCTCCATTTTTTCATGGTAATTTTTCATAAAACGCTCACCACGATTATTTAAAAGATATCCCCCTTCACCGCGCGCCGCTTCTGTAATAAGAGTTCCACCATTTGCAACTCCTGTTGGGTGAAATTGTATCATCTCAGGATCTTCAAAACCAAGTCCTGCTCTAAGAGCAGCTGCCACACCATCTCCTGTGGCAATAAAAGGAGTTGAAGTTCTATTATAAAATATCCTTGTGTATCCCCCTGTAGCAATTACCAAAGCTTTACATAACACAGGATAAATTCCACCGCTTTGTATATCTCTTAAAACGACACCTTCACATTTTCCATCCACAACACCTATATCCAAAAGCTCATGATCCATTAAAAATTTCACACCGCTACTAATAGCATCATCTAAACAAGAATGCATTAAAATATGACCTGTTTTATCTGCAGAATAGTTACAGCGTTTCTTAGAAGCTCCTCCCATTAAACGCTGAGCTACTCCACCTTGTTCATTTCTTGAAAACAAGGTTCCTATAAAATCCATATTAAAAATAGCCTTTCCAGCTAATTCACAAAATTTTAAAGCCGCATCTTGATCTACCAAATAAGCTCCGCCTTTGATAGTATCATAAGCATGTAATTTATAGGAATCTCCATTAGAAAAATCAGTAACTCCATTAATTCCACCCTCTGCCATACAAGTTGCGTTACGCGATGGCATCATCTTTGTAGCTACTACAACGCTTAATTTTGGATTTTCTTTTCTCACTGCGGCTGCAGCACGCAAACCTGCTCCACCTGATCCAATTACCAAAACATCACAAGAAGGTAAATTTGTATCTTTATCTATCTTAGATGAATCATCTAAGGCATAAACTCCACTTGAACTTGCAGCTAAAGCTCCTACACTAATACAGGCTGTTTTTATAAAATCTCTTCTAGAAAATTCACCCATATCATTCTCCTTATTTAAAAAATTAATAATAATTTTTAATGTAAGTCAATCTTACATAACCGCATGCCAAAAATCCAAAAACAAACTCTCCTTTCAATATAAAATGGATTAAAAATAAATTTATAATTTAATAAATATAAAAAAGTATAAGATAAGTAATCAAAGAAGATAGACGAATATAATAAAATAAATATTAAAAAATTTTTGCAATATATCATAATCTATTCCTTGCAAATTAAACGGAATGATTATACCTTAAAAAAATAACAAAAAGTTAATATTAATTAAGATAATATTTATCTTAATTAATATATAGTTAATAAAATTATCAAATCATTAAGCTTTAAAAAGCTTAATTTCTCCATTCATAAATTGCATTCTAGCGCTTAGATTATCGAGATAAAAAACTTCAAATTTTGAATTTTGTGGAGTTTCATAAAGATTTACAAGATAAGGATATTTTTCAAACATCTTTTTTTTAACTTCTAAATTTGGTTCAAAAATTGCATTAGCTCTAAGTCTTAAGAAAGTCCCATCTTTTGCACAAGAACAAAATTCAATACCATTATAATTTTTTATATGCTTAAAAAGTCCTTTTGTGTTTGCTGTGCAAAAATAAATTTTATCTCCCACAAGCAATGGACTTTGTATAGGACGCACTCTAGGATTTCCACAAGTTCCTAAAGTGGCTAAAAATGCCGGTGCATTATCATCTAAAAATTGTGCTATTTCTTTTAAATCCATCATTTTTCCTTACATATATAAACCACCATTGATCTTAAGTACATCGCCTGTCACATAAGAGGCATAATCACTAAGTAAAAATGCTACACAATTAGCCACTTCTTCAGGTTCTGCAAAGCGTTTTAAAGGGATATTATCTTGATAGGTTTGTTTGATTTCATCGCTTAAAACTTCAGTCATATCGCTTTTTATGAAACCTGGAGTTACACAGTTAAAGCGTAAATTTCTACTTGCTCCTTCTTTAGCAAAAGATTTAGTCATAGCTATCATTCCACCTTTACTAGCAGAATAATTTACTTGTCCAGCATTGCCCATTTCTCCGACAATAGAAGCGATATTTACAACAGCACCAAAACGTTTTTTACTCATAGTTTTTAAAGCTTCTCTACAACCTAAAAAAGCTGAGCTTAAATTCGTATCCACAACGCCACTAAAGTCCTCTAATTTCATTCTTAAAGCAAGTTTATCATTTGTAACGCCTGCGTTATTTACAAGATAACTTAACTCTCCATCGCTCTCCACTATGGTTTTTACACCATTTTCAAACTCATCTTCTTTGCTTGCATCAAATTTAATCACAGCAGCAACGCCACCACTTGCAATAATTTCATCTTTTAAAGCATCTGCAAGTTCAGGTTTTGAACGATAATTAATCCAAACTTTAAGTCCAAAACCCGCCAAAGTTTTTGCGATAGAAGCGCCTATTCCCTTACTTGCTCCAGTAATTAAAACATTTTTTCCACTAAATTTCATTATCTATCCTTAATAAGTTTAATTTTAAAAATTGCAATCTTAACAAATTTCTTATAAAAAAGGCAAACAAACTAAAATAAAGCCTCATTCATTTCTTTTGGAATTTCTAAGTCTAAAATTTTAAGCACGCTTGCAGCGATATTACTAAGCCCCATATTATCTTTAATCTTTGAAACTCCCTTTGCTTGCACAAAAACAAAAACATCAAAAGTAGTGTGATTGGTAAGCAAATTTCCTTTTTCATCTTGCATAGCCTCGCAATTTCCATGATCACTTGTAATGATAAAAGCATAATCATGCTTTTTTGCACATTCTACAATCTCGCCCAAACAAGTATCCACCGCTTCAACAGCCTTTATAGCAGCATTAAAATCGCCTGTATGTCCAACCATATCTCCATTTGCAAAATTTACCACTATAAAGTCTTCGCCCTTTTCTATACCTTTTTTCACTGCATTACACACTTCAAAAGCGCTCATTTGGGGTTTTTCATCATAAGTTTTTACCTTAGGACTTGGGATTAAAACCCTTGTTTCATTTTCTAAAAGCTCTTCTTTTCCGCCATTAAAAAAGAAAGTTACATGGGCATATTTTTCGGTTTCTGCGGTATGAAGCTGACTAAGCCCTGCTTTAGAAATCACTTGAGCTAAAGTATTTTCAATTTTTTCTTTTTCAAAAAGCACAGGGAGTTTAAATTTATCATCATAAACACTCATAGTAAGTAAATTTTCAAAGATTTTTTCGCGTTCAAACTCTTTAAAATCCTTGGAATTTAACACTTCAACAAGTTGTTTCATTCTATCATTTCTAAAGTTGATAAAGATAATGCCATCTTCTTCTCTCATGCCCTTGTAATTCTCATTTTGAGCTGCTTTAATAAACTCATCAGTAATATTTTCATCGTAAGATTTTTGTAGGTATTCTAATAAATTTGGCACTTTATAAGCCTTACCTAACAAGCACTCATAATATTCTTTCACCCTATCCCAACGCTTATCTCTATCCATAGCATAAAAACGCCCACAAAGCGTAGCAAAATGCACGCCTAAATTTTCACAAAATTCTTTTAAATCTTTTATGAAATTTAAGCCACTTTTTGGACTTACATCACGCCCATCAGTGATTGCGTGAGCAAAAACTTCATTGCCATTTTTCGCACAAATTTCAAGCATGGCTTTAAAATGCGTATCCATAGAATGCACCCCGCCATCGCTATAAAGCCCTATAATATGCACTCTTTTACATTTTGCTAAAAGTTTTTGTAAATTCTCATTTTTTTCAAGTTCTTTGTTTTCAATGGTTTTATTAATACGCACTAAATTTTGATAAATAACACGCCCACTTCCTATACACATATGCCCTACTTCACTATTTCCCATCTGCCCTTCTGGCAAACCTACAGCTAAACCACTCGTTTTTAGTAAAGAATTTGGGACTTCCTTAAAAAGCTTTTCATAACTTGGTTTTTTAGCTGCTTCAAAAGCATTAAACTTACTATTCTTATTATACCCTATTCCATCTGTAATAATTAAAACGCATTTTTGCTTCATTTTTCTCTCTTTTATAAGAATTTTTTTGGTTAGATTTTACTAAAATTAAACTTTTAAAAACCAAAAAGAAGGCTAGGTTTTGTATTATCTTTCAGATTTAAGTCATTATGCTTTTTTTACTTATATTAGTGTGCGTGCAGGATTTGCATTTTTTATCGCTTTATGTTTGTCTTTATTTTTAATGCCTAAATTTATTACTTGGGCAAAAGCTAAAAATGCTAGTCAACCTATTTACGAATACGCCCCAGAAACTCATAAAACCAAATGCCATACTCCAACCATGGGTGGGCTTATTTTCATCAGTTCTGCAGTAATTGCAAGTTTATTTTGTATCAAATTTGATAATATTTTTGCTATAAGTGCTTTACTTTGTTTGATACTTTTTTGTTTGATAGGTCTCATAGATGATTTAGGCAAAGTTCTAAAAAAAGATAATCATTCAGGACTTAGTCCAAGAATGAAGCTTTTAGCACAAATCATCGCTGGACTTATTTGCATCTTACCTTTATATTTTAGTTCAGAGCTTAGCACGGAACTTTTTATACCTTTTTATAAACACCCTCTTTTTGATATGGAAATTTTTGCCATTGCTTTTTGGATTTTGGTTTTAATTTCTAGCTCTAATGCTGTAAATTTAACCGATGGACTTGATGGCTTAGCTACAGTTCCAAGTATTTTTTCTTTATCTACTTTAGGAATATTCTTATATTTGAGCGGAAATTTAAATTATAGTGAATATTTACTTTTGCCAAAAATTCAAGGACTTGGTGAAGTGGTGATTATTTGCGCTGCATTAATCGGTGCTTTAATGGGATTTTTATGGTACAACTGTTATCCTGCACAGGTTTTTATGGGGGATAGCGGAAGTTTAGCTTTAGGTGGATTCATAGGATTTTTAGCTATCATTAGCAAAAATGAAATTTTACTTTTACTCATAGGTTTTGTTTTTGTTCTTGAAACTGTTTCTGTAATTTTACAAGTTGGAAGTTTTAAAATTTTTAATAAAAGAGTCTTTAAAATGGCACCTATTCATCATCATTTTGAAAAAGTTGGCTGGGTAGAAAATAAAATTATAGTGCGTTTTTGGATGATAGCCCTACTTTCAAATTTACTTGCACTTGCATCAATAAAGCTAAGATAATGAAAATTTCACTTTTTGGATACGGAAAAACCACACGTGCTATTGCTGAAAATTTGGTAGATAAATTTGGGCCTTTTGATATCTATGATGATCATTTTACAGAAACAAAAAAAGATACACTAGGAAATTTACTTTTAAATCCTAATGATTTTGATGATAATTTAAGCGATATTGAAAT
This sequence comes from Campylobacter sp. BCW_6873, assembly GCF_001762365.1. Lineage (NCBI taxonomy): Bacteria > Pseudomonadati > Campylobacterota > Epsilonproteobacteria > Campylobacterales > Campylobacteraceae > Campylobacter > Campylobacter sp. BCW_6873. The sequence goes on along the minus strand of NZ_MJWS01000075.1, from coordinate 7,162 downwards.
TCCTAGTCCAGGTTTTCCACCAAAGCACAAACTCATTCAAAAAGCAAAAAATTTACAAAGCGAATATGACTTTTTTTATGATATCATGCCAAAATCCGTTTGGATAAGCGGAACCAATGGCAAAACTACTACCACTCAAATGGCTACACATTTATTATCACACATTGGTGCTGTTATGGGTGGAAATGTTGGAACTCCTTTAGCAGAGCTTGATCCTTATGCAAAACTTTGGATACTTGAAACTTCATCTTTCACCCTACACTACACTCATAAAGCTAAACCTGAAATTTATGCACTTTTACCTATAAGTCCTGATCATCTTTCTTGGCATGGAAGTTTTGATAATTATGTTCAAGATAAGCTAAGCGTTTTAAAAAGAATGAATGAATGTGATGTAGCAATACTGCCTAAAATTTATGCAAATACTCCAACAAAAGCTCATAAAATAAGCTATGAAGATGAAAAAGATCTAGCTGTTAAATTTGGCATTGATACGGAAAAAATTTCCTTTAAAAGTCCTTTTTTACTCGATGCTATCATGGCTTTAGCTATAGAAAAAATTCTACTTGATACTTTAAGCTATGAGCTTTTAAATAGCTTTGTAATGGAAAAAAATAAACTCGAAGAGCTTAAAGACAGTCAAAATAGGCTTTGGGTAAATGACACTAAAGCTACAAATGAAAGTGCGGTAATGGCTGCACTTAGTCGCTATAAAGATAAAAAAATTCATCTCATCATAGGGGGAGATGATAAGGGTGTAGATCTTAGCAATTTATTTGATTTTATGAAAGGATTTGATATAGAACTCTATGCTATAGGTATTAGTACCGAAAAAATGCTTGATTATGCAAAAAAAGCGAATTTGAAAGCCTATAAATGTGAAGTTTTATCTAAAGCTGTAAATGAAATTTCAAATCACTTAAAAGACAATGAAGTGGCTCTTTTAAGTCCCGCTTGTGCAAGTTTAGATCAGTTCAACTCTTACTCAGAGCGTGGAAAAGTCTTTAAAGAATGTGTGAATAAAATTTAATTTATTTTACAATCCATACAAATATACTTAACTTTCCAAACCCCTAAAAACACCCTATTCTCTTAAAAACCTTAACCAGCAACAAACTCTTTTTTAAACACGATTCTAAGCACCATCTAAAACAACAATAAAAATAAACATAGGATTTATATATAAAGTAAGCAATAAAGACATTTAACAAGTCCGCAATGAGCTACTTTCCCCCTGCCAGTAAGGCGTAGTATCATCACCCACGATGTGCTTAGCTTCTTGGTTCGGGATGGAGCAAGGCGTTTCCACATCTGTATAATCACGGACATTGTTATTTAAATATTCTTTGAAAGATTGAATTTAAAAAATAAAGATTAATCTTTTATTTCTTTACTTTTTTCTTTATTCTCTTTCTTCTTTTGTTTTTCTTTCTTCTTTACTTATCTTTTATCTTTGATAAGTTTTTATATAGAATACTTAAAAAACAATGTTAAGAGCAAGTTCTAATATAAACTCTACTTGAAAGATTTCTATGAAACTCTAAATATTATCTATATTCAAAGCTTTCTTAAAAACCTTAACAAGGAAGTGATGCTTTATTAAAGATAAGCCAAACGCTCTATTAGTACTGGTCAGCTAAAGGACTTTCATCCATTACACACCCAGCCTATCAAACTAGTAGTCTTCTAGAGAGCTTAGAGAAGATTCATCTTAGAGTTGGCTTCACGCTTAGATGCTTTCAGCGTTTATCCTTTCCAAACTTAGCTACGCTGCGATGCTCTTGGCAGAACAACAGCTACACCAGTGGTTTGTTCAACCCGGTCCTCTCGTACTAGGGTCAAATCTCTTCAATCTTCTTACGCCCACGGCAGATAGGGACCGAACTGTCTCACGACGTTCTGAACCCAGCTCGCGTACCGCTTTAAATGGCGAACAGCCATACCCTTGGGACCTGCTCCAGCCCCAGGATGCGATGAGCCGACATCGAGGTGCCAAACCTCCCCGTCGATGTGAGCTCTTGGGGGAGATCAGCCTGTTATCCCCGGGGTACCTTTTATCCTTTGAGCGATGGCCCTTCCACACAGAACCACCGGATCACTAAGACCGACTTTCGTCTCTGCTTGACTTGTATGTCTTGCAGTTAAGCTGGCTTATACCTTTATACTCTACGAACGATTTCCAACCGTTCTGAGCCAACCTTTGTAAGCCTCCGTTATTATTTGGGAGGCGACCGCCCCAGTCAAACTACCCACCAGACATTGTCCCACTTGAGGATAACTCAAGCTGGTTAGCTACCCAAATAAGAAAGAGTGGTATCTCAACAACGGCTCATATACAACTGGCGTCATATACTCAAAGCCTCCCACCTATCCTGCACATTCTTATCCAAGTAGCAGTGTCAAGCTGTAGTAAAGGTCCACGGGGTCTTTCCGTCTTGCCGCGGGTAGGAGGAATTTTCACCTCCACTACAATTTCACTGGATCCCTCTTTGAGACAGCTCCCATCTCGTTACGCCATTCATGCAGGTCGGTATTTAACCGACAAGGAATTTCGCTACCTTAGGACCGTTATAGTTACGGCCGCCGTTTACTCGGGCTTCGATCAAGAGCTTCGCTAATGCTAACCCCATCAATTAACCTTCGAGCACCGGGCAGGCGTCACACCCTATACATCCTCTTACGAGTTAGCAGAGTGCTGTGTTTTTGGTAAACAGTCGGGAGGGACTCTTTGTTGTAAGTTTCTTCGCTTTCGGAGTAAATCCTAGTACGAAGCTAACCACACCTTATACCGAAGATACGGTGCTATTTTGCAGAGTTCCTTAAAGAGAGTTCTTCCACGCGCCTTAGAATACTCATCCCACCCACCTGTGTCGGTTTACGGTACGGGCAACATTAGCTAAACTTAGAAACTTTTCTTGGCTCGACGGCATCAGGGGTTCTTCTATCCATCCGAAGACTTCAAAAAGCCTTTCAGTTCTCGGAGTGTTCTTATACGGATTTGCCTGTATAAGCTCCTACAACCTTAGACTAGCACTTCCATCCGCTAGCCCCCTTAGCCCTAAGCGTCCTTCCATCGCACACTAATGTTGGTATTGGAATATTAACCAATTTGCCATCGTCTACCCCTTTCGGACTCGACTTAGGACCCGACTAACCCTACGATGACGAGCATCGCGTAGGAAACCTTGGGTTTACGGCGTTAATGATTCTCACATTAATTATCGCTACTCATGCCTGCATGCTCACTTCTATTCGCTCCAGCACTCCTTACCGGTATACCTTCGACGCAAATAGAACGCTCTCCTACCACTTGCACACAACTTAAACTACTTAAACTTTAAACCAAGAATATTTTTACTGATTTTACTAAGTTTTATTTCTATCTTTACTCTATAAAAATCAGTAAAAATATAACTTAAAACATATAACTTAGTTTTTTATATTCTAAACTTAAATAATCTAAGTTGTGTGCAAGTCTACAGCTTCGGTACTTACTTTAGCCCCGTTATATTTTCCGCGCAAAATCACTAGACCAGTGAGCTATTACGCTTTCTTTAAAGGATGGCTGCTTCTAAGCCAACCTCCTGGTTGTTTAAGTAACTTCACATCGTTTTCCACTTAAGTAAGATTTAGGGACCTTAGCTGGTAGTCTGGGTTGTTTCCCTCTTGACGACGGATTTTATCACTCGCCGCCTGACTGCTGTGATTACATATAAGGTATTCGGAGTTTGATAGGGTTTGGTACATTGGTGTATGCCCTAGCCCATTCAGTGCTCTACCCCCTTATATTACGACACAACGCTATACCTAAATATATTTCGGAGAGAACCAGCTATCACGAAGTTTGATTGGCCTTTCACCCCTATCCACAAGTCATCCCGGGGCTTTTCAACGCCTATGGGTTCAGTCCTCCACTAGTTCTTACACTAGCTTCAACTTGCTCATGGATAGATCACTTCGTTTCGGGTCTGCAGCATCTGACTAAGCGCCCTATTCAGACTCGCTTTCGCTACGGCTTCGCGTTTGCTTAACCTTGCCAGACACCACAACTCGCAGGCTCATTATGCAAAAGGCAGTCCATCACACTGTATTGCTACATAGTGCTCTGAATGATTGTAAGCAAATGGTTTCAGGTTCTATTTCACTCTGATCACCTCAGTTCTTTTCACCTTTCCCTCACGGTACTTGTGCACTATCGATCTGGTATTAGTATTTAGGGTTGGATCGTGGTCGACCCGGATTCAGACAGGATTCCTCGTGTCCCGCCCTACTCAGGATACTGCTAGCTAAGCTTTGTTTTTCGCATACGGGACTATCACCCTCTATGGCTATACTTTCCAGAATGTTCTGCTAAACTCAGCTCTTGCACATTGCAGTCCTACAACCCCCAGTGCAAGCACTGGGTTTGCCCTCTTGCGCTTTCGCTCGCCGCTACTGACGCAATCTCTATTGATTTCTTTTCCTGAGGGTACTAAGATGTTTCAATTCCCCTCGTTCGCTCCTATATAGGTAATGTATATCTCTATACATTGGGTTGCCCCATTCGGAAATCTACGGATCAAAGCTTCTTGACAGCTCCCCGTAGCTTATCGCAGTCTAGTACGTCCTTCATCGCCTTTACCAGTCAAGGCATCCACCATTCGCTCTTAGTAGCTTACCTTTTGATGTTCTTTTAGCAGATGAGCAAAGCTCATCCTAAAGAACCAAAGCTAAAGACCTACCCCGCCAACCTAAAAGATATTAGGCTTAAAACGAAATAAACTAAACATTCATTAAAAAATTAATGTAGATAAAGCTTCAATTCTTAATCGCTAAAAAAACAATTTGCATAAAAGTTAGATATAACCTAACTTCTACCTTTTTTATTGATTCTAAAACGCATCACTTCCTTGTTAAAGTTTTTATGATAAGACTTCTTTATCTTAAGACGGAAAGCATTCAAACACTTAATATAGAACTAAATGATTTAGTCTTAACTAAGCTGTGAGTTTGAAACTTGTCTTTAATTTACAAATCTTAAATCTAATATTCTCTTTATTATAGAAATAAAGATAATTAAAAGATATAAGTTAAACCAAAGAAAAGATAAATAGGTTTTATCCTTTAACAAGTCCTGTAAAATTGTTTTTATTAAAACTTGCTTGTGACTCTTAACAATGATAATTAAAAAGAACATTTAGGTTTAAAACCTAAAGGAAGTATATATATATTAATATAATCATTATAAATATAAATACATAATGTATATGCTACTTATATCTATTTAAAGTATATTCTTTTATAGCTAAAGATAAAAATAAATCTAAGTATAGAGTTTATATTTTATATTTAATCTACTTTATATACTTGCTTTAGATTTTAAAGCTTTTTTATTCAAATCTTTTTTATGGTGGGCCTAACAAGACTTGAACTTGTGACCTCACCCTTATCAGGGGTGCACTCTAACCAGCTGAGCTATAGGCCCTTAATAAATGGTGGAGAATAGCGGGATCGAACCGCTGACCTCCTGCGTGCAAAGCAGGCGCTCTCCCAGCTGAGCTAATTCCCCATAAACAATTAGCTTTATCATCAATCTTTGAAATCTAAACAAGAATCAATTGAGTTTATATATTGAAGTAATAGTGGTGAGACTTATTACTTTGTACTCTAGAAAGGAGGTGATCCAACCGCAGGTTCTCCTACGGTTACCTTGTTACGACTTCACCCCAGTCGCTGATTCCACTGTGGACGGTAACTAGTTTAGTATTCCGGCTTCGAGTGAAATCAACTCCCATGGTGTGACGGGCGGTGAGTACAAGACCCGGGAACGTATTCACCGTAGCATGGCTGATCTACGATTACTAGCGATTCCGGCTTCATGCTCTCGAGTTGCAGAGAACAATCCGAACTGGGACATATTTTATAGATTTGCTCCACCTCGCGGTATTGCGTCTCATTGTATATGCCATTGTAGCACGTGTGTCGCCCTGGGCATAAGGGCCATGATGACTTGACGTCGTCCACACCTTCCTCCTCCTTACGAAGGCAGTCTATTTAGAGTGCTCGGCCGAACCGTTAGCAACTAAATACGTGGGTTGCGCTCGTTGCGGGACTTAACCCAACATCTCACGACACGAGCTGACGACAGCCGTGCAGCACCTGTCTCTAAGTTCTAGCAAGCTAGCACCCTCATATCTCTATAAGGTTCTTAGGATATCAAGCCCAGGTAAGGTTCTTCGCGTATCTTCGAATTAAACCACATGCTCCACCGCTTGTGCGGGTCCCCGTCTATTCCTTTGAGTTTTAATCTTGCGACCGTACTCCCCAGGCGGTACACTTAATGCGTTAGCTGCATTACTGAGATGACTAGCATCCCAACAACTAGTGTACATCGTTTAGGGCGTGGACTACCAGGGTATCTAATCCTGTTTGCTCCCCACGCTTTCGCGCCTTAGCGTCAGTTGAGTTCCAGCAGATCGCCTTCGCAATGGGTATTCTTGGTGATATCTACGGATTTTACCCCTACACCACCAATTCCATCTGCCTCTCCCTCACTCTAGACTATCAGTTTCCCAAGCAGTTTAATGGTTAAGCCATTAGATTTCACAAGAGACTTGATAATCCGCCTACGCGCCCTTTACGCCCAGTGATTCCGAGTAACGCTTGCACCCTCCGTATTACCGCGGCTGCTGGCACGGAGTTAGCCGGTGCTTATTCCTTAGGTACCGTCAGAATTCTTCCCTAAGAAAAGGAGTTTACGCTCCGAAAAGTGTCATCCTCCACGCGGCGTTGCTGCGTCAGGGTTTCCCCCATTGCGCAATATTCCCTACTGCTGCCTCCCGTAGGAGTCTGGACCGTGTCTCAGTTCCAGTGTGACTGATCATCCTCTCAGACCAGTTAAGCGTCATAGCCTTGGTAAGCCATTACCTTACCAACTAGCTGATACTATATAGTCTCATCCTACACCGAAAAACTTTCCCTACTCAACTTATGTTAAGCAGGAGTATAGAGTATTAGCAGTCGTTTCCAACTGTTGTCCTCTTGTGTAGGGCAGATTAACTATACCTTACTCACCCGTGCGCCACTAATCCACTTCTAGCAAGCTAAAAGCTTCATCGTTCGACTTGCATGTATTAGGCACGCCGCCAGCGTTCACTCTGAGCCAGGATCAAACTCTCCATAA
>NZ_MJWS01000074.1:0-1352 GCF_001762365.1 Campylobacter sp. BCW_6873 | reverse complement strand
TAATATTAAAGGAAACTAAAAGGATATACGATGCCACAAAAAAGAATTTATCTTTATGTTCCATTTAAAGACAAAGAAAAAGTAAAATCATTAGGGGCAATGTGGGATGATAAAGAAAAAAAATGGTTTGCTCCAAAAAGCTTAGATAAAAATATTTTCTCACAATGGTTTTATCCGCACCAAAATAAAGAATTTTCATTTGATGAAAATGAAGTTTTAACTACTTTTAAATCTGCTTTAGAAAATCAAGGTTTAATTATTGATGGTTCACCTATCATGGATGGCAAAATCCACAGAGTAAAAACAACAACAGATAAAGGCAGAGAAATGAGTGGAGCTTATAGTGGATTTTTAGATAAATACCCCGCTGGTTTTATTCAAAATTTTAAAACAGGTATTAAAGAAAATTGGAAAATGCCTTTAGAAAATGCAAAACAAAACATTGTAAGTTATCAAACTCCTAGTCAAAAAAGATTACATAATTCTACAAGCAATAATACGAAACAAGACATTTTAGAGCTTCAGCAAAAAACAGCATTAAAAATTGAAGAAGAATATAATCAAGCTAATTGGGCTCATTCAAATCATCCTTATTTAAAGAAAAAAGGTTTTAGTGAAAACTTTTATCTTAAGCAGGATAACAAAGGTTCTTTACTTATTCCCTTAAAAGATGAAAATGGCAAATTATGGTCTGTGCAAAGAATATTCCCAAATGGTGATAAAATTATTGGTGTAATTAAAACTAAAGAAGAAAAAGAGCAAGGCATTGAATATTCTGCAAAAAAATCTGGATGTTTTCACCTAATAGGTGCAAAAAACCTAGAATATTGCAAAGAATTTATCATAGCAGAAGGCTTTGCTACTGCTGCAACTATATACAAAGCACTCAATAAGCCTGTAATAATGGGTATAGATGCTGGAAACTTATCAAAAATCGTTGAAACCCTAAAAAACAAATTTCAAAACACTCCTATTACCTTAATAGCCGATAATGATAAAAAAAGAGAATTAAAAGGACTTTCTAATGTCGGGGTGGAAACTGCAAAAGAAATTCAACAAAAATTTTCAGATATTAAAGTTATTATTCCAAAAATCAGCAATCAAGAAGCAGAACAAGGAATAAGTGATTTCAATGACATTTTTTTAAATAAAGGGCTTGATGAAGTCAAAAAACAATTAAATTTCATTGATTTTCATAATAAACTTAAAGCTTTTAAATCTATGGAAAAAACACAACCTGAAAAAGAGATAACTAGACAATAATAGTTACTCTTTGTAATCATAATATATAATAATAATATATAAAAAATATTTTTTATATATTATTAGTTAATAATAGTATATTATAATTA
>NZ_MJWS01000073.1:0-2242 GCF_001762365.1 Campylobacter sp. BCW_6873 | reverse complement strand
ACAAATGAATGAGATAGAACTTAACACTCAAAATAAAACCTTAAACGAAACAGAAAAAGACACAAAAACTATTTTTAAAATATCAAGGAATATAAATGAAAAAACCTTTTTATAAACTTAAAAGATTTTATATACCTTGTGGTTTACTTATAGCTTTTGTTATCTTTATAAGCTTAGCTTATCGCCCTTTAGAGCTTATCTTTTGGGATAAGTATTATTATGAAAAAGAAAATCAAATTAGAAAAGAGACATCTAAATTATTCTGGAGCAACGAAGAAGAATTTAAAAAAGTTTTTGTAGAACAAAACTTAAATCAAGAATTAAAACTTAATCAAAAAGAATTATTAAATTATATGCATAATTTTAAAAAAGATTTTAAATTTATGCAAATTTTAGGTTTAGACAATGCTTATTTGGTAGCTCTTAGAAATAAAGTAAGTATATTTGGAAGAAAAAGTGAAACTAATCTTAATTATTTTTATCTTGCTTCTAATAGCACTACCAATTTAAACGAAATGAATAATTTTATAAGCATTATGGATAGATATATCATTTTTATTAACAAAATAGATGCATTGCCTGACACTTATGCACTTATGAAAATAGCCTTTAATGCTGATTATTTTCTTTTTAATTTAATCCCATTTGCTTCAAGCCTAGATAAAAACTTTATGTGTTCTATACCTCAAAAAGAACAGTTATTAGAAAATATGATTAATTCTTATAAAAAAATGAATTTATTATATAAAACAAAACTAAAAACCGAAATTCAAGAAATGATATACCCAACAATATATGAAGCAAAAAGATATAATTATTTCATAAATATTGCTAAAGGAAGATTAAATGCATGCGGAAGATAATTTAAATTTTAAAGATAATTTTTAAATTATATAGGAAAAATAAATGTCTATTTATAAAGAATGTGAAGTTTGTAAAACAAAAATCAATAAATTACAAAATGCATCAAATGTATTTTTATTGGGCTTTGGTAAAGAACTAGTTTGTAAAAAATGTAAAGCCAAATATAAAGCAAATTCATTATTTATTTTTTTATATAGCATTTTTAATGATATTTTAATTTTGTTTATATTGTGGAATTATTTTATGGATTTGTTAGAATTCTTTCATTTAAATACAAATTTAAAAATTATTTTTTCAATAGTTTTTTATTTATTTTATAAAATTATTTTAGTATATTTTATCTATTTAAATAAAATAAAGGACTAATAAAATGTCTAACAATAAGAATATTTTGCAACATATTGATGATTTAGTAAATGGTATATTTGACTCTACAGTTATGACGGCTTTAGAATTTGGACATTTTGTAATAAAAATTATTGGAGTTGAAAATATAATTTTAGATGACAACACAAAACAAGATGAAGCTATTGAACAAGCCGAAGTCTTTTATAAAGCCATTAAACTTATAATCTCAAATGATCAAATTAGAAAGCAAACATTTCAATTCTTAAAACAAGATTTTCAAAAACAACCGTTATATTATATTGGGAGTATAGTTGGACCAGGCGCTGTGGTTTCTTTAATCAAAAAACCAACGCAAAAAATTCTTTATTTCAGTGCAAATAAAACTCAACAAGCATTTAATCTTTCCAATAACTCTCTCTACCCCTACTACAAAAACATACAAAATTCCTTTACTCCTTTATGTTCTATAGATGATAAAAATAGTAATTTGTTAAAAGAATTTAATTTTGATAGTTTTTCTTGTAATTTTTATAATAATAATATTTTCAATCAAAGTCTTAAGCATTTAAATAATATACAAAATGAAAAAGAATATATCAATGAGTATAAAATATTTTTAGAAAATCTTAATTATTTTAGTCAAGAATATAATAATTATAAGCTTGTATCTATACAAGCAATCAATAATTTAAAAATAGCCTATATACAAAAACTATCTTTAGAAAATATCAACAACATCAACATCGATTCAAAACCCTATCTATTAAAAGCTTTATATTTTTGTGAAGATTATGTTTTATATGATAAAGATAAGCAAGCTTTATTTGATGAAAACACAATAAAAGAATTAGAATTTAACTCTAGTTTTTATACTATCTTTATCTCTCATAAAAACAAACTAAATGATACTTATTTACAAGCAAGAAAAGAACTTTATAAAAGTATTGATGAATTTAAAAAACTTGGTTTTGAAGATTTAGAAAATGCTTATCAAACTTATATTAATTCTTTGATTGTAAATAAAGAAATA
>NZ_MJWS01000072.1:0-2233 GCF_001762365.1 Campylobacter sp. BCW_6873 | reverse complement strand
ACAAATGAATGAGATAGAACTTAACACTCAAAATAAAACCTTAAACGAAACAGAAAAAGACACAAAAACTATTTTTAAAATATCAAGGAATATAAATGAAAAAACCTTTTTATAAACTTAAAAGATTTTATATACCTTGTGGTTTACTTATAGCTTTTGTTATCTTTATAAGCTTAGCTTATCGCCCTTTAGAGCTTATCTTTTGGGATAAGTATTATTATGAAAAAGAAAATCAAATTAGAAAAGAGACATCTAAATTATTCTGGAGCAACGAAGAAGAATTTAAAAAAGTTTTTGTAGAACAAAACTTAAATCAAGAATTAAAACTTAATCAAAAAGAATTATTAAATTATATGCATAATTTTAAAAAAGATTTTAAATTTATGCAAATTTTAGGTTTAGACAATGCTTATTTGGTAGCTCTTAAAAATAAGGATGTATTATTTGGTTTGCAAATGCAAAATAATCTTAATTATTTTTATCTTGCTTCTAATAGCACTACTAATTTAAAAGAAATTAATAATTATTTAAATGTTGCGGATGAGTTGCTTGTCTTTATGAGTGAAATTGAAAAATTACCATCTAAGTATAATTTAGGTAAAATAATGTTTGAAATTAATTTTATGACTTATAATATCTTGTTTTTTGGTTTTACTTTAGATACAAATCTTATGTGTTCTATACCTCAAAAAGAACAGTTATTAGAAAATATGATTAATTCTTATAAAAAAATAAATTTATTTCATGATGCGGATTTAAAATTTCAAGATCAAGAATTATACGAAGCAATATATGTAACAAAAAAACTTAATTATTTCATAAATTTTGCTAAAGGAAGATTAAATGCATGCGGAAAATAATTTAAATTTTAAAGATAATTTTTAAATTATATAGGAAAAATAAATGTCTATTTATAAAGAATGTGAGGTTTGTAAAACAAAAATCAATAAATTACAAAATATTTGGAATATATTCTCAGGCAAATTAGAAATAAAATGCAAAAATTGCAAAAGTAAATATGGTGTTTCTAGTAAGATTATAAACTGGATATATGATACTTTTGTATATTTATTGCTTATTCCAGATAGTATGCTTTTAATTATAATATTTTTTGGTGGATATTTTTTTGTCAAATATGGATTATTAGTAGTGCTTTACTTATTAGCAATTATCCTTCTCGCTAGAAAACTAATAAATATTGTTTTACTTCTTCTTTGCAAATTAAAAAGGCTAGAAAATGACAAATAAAGGATTAATGGAACATCTTAAGGATATTAAAGATGGTATTGTAGATTGTTATATAGGACTTTATGATTTTGGAGATTTTTTAGCTAGAATTTCAGGTTTTAGAGATTGGCAAGAAAAAAGTGTTATTTTAGATGATTTTCATAAAAGGCAGACGCTAGAAGAATTGGACTTTTTAAAAGATATTATTAAAAATGAAACTTCTAGAAATATTATACTAGAATATTTAATAAAAGATGCCAATAGAAGGCCTTTATATTATTTAACACCCGCTGGGATAATTTTAATTTTAAATATAACAACCAAAGCAAAAAAACTATTCATAATAAACATAACTTCTCTAGGAGGAAAAGCAACATCCACCGCCCACTCTCTCTACCCCTACTACAAAAACATACAAAATTCCTTTACTCCTTTATGTTCTATAGATGATAAAAATAGTAATTTGTTAAAAGAATTTAATTTTGATAGTTTTTCTTGTAATTTTTATAATAATAATATTTTCAATCAAAGTCTTAAGCATTTAAATAATATACAAAATGAAAAAGAATATATCAATGAGTATAAAATATTTTTAGAAAATCTTAATTATTTTAGTCAAGAATATAATAATTATAAGCTTGTATCTATACAAGCAATCAATAATTTAAAAATAGCCTATATACAAAAACTATCTTTAGAAAATATCAACAACATCAACATCGATTCAAAACCCTATCTATTAAAAGCTTTATATTTTTGTGAAGATTATGTTTTATATGATAAAGATAAGCAAGCTTTATTTGATGAAAACACAATAAAAGAATTAGAATTTAACTCTAGTTTTTATACTATCTTTATCTCTCATAAAAACAAACTAAATGATACTTATTTACAAGCAAGAAAAGAACTTTATAAAAGTATTGATGAATTTAAAAAACTTGGTTTTGAAGATTTAGAAAATGCTTATCAAACTTATATTAATTCTTTGATTGTAAATAAAGAAATA
>NZ_MJWS01000071.1:0-2132 GCF_001762365.1 Campylobacter sp. BCW_6873 | reverse complement strand
AAACTTAGCTTGCTTACTTAAATCCTCTAATAACTGTGCTTGTGCTATACCTATGCTACCATTACTGCCAAACTCTCCCTTTTCATTGATGCTATAAAGATATAGATTATCTTTTATTATGCTTTGCTCTTTTTTATCTTTTTTGCTTGTTTTGTTTTCTTTTTCATTACTTTCTTTTATTTTTACTTCTTTAAAAGTTTTAGAGCATTCTTTATCAGTATATAATCTTACGCAGTATCTTCCCCAGGTTTTTCCTATTTCAAAGGGATAATCTTTTAAAAAGCTAGGGTTAGTATCTTTAGCTATTTCATTGATTTTTAAATAATACTCCCCTTCAGGTAAAGTGCCAAATCTATCTTTAATACTTTCATCATCATAGTAAAAATAAGCCTTTCCACTTTTGCTTTTATCTTTTTCATCTTGGTAAAAATAATTTGCAATTTGCTTTTTACTTCTTTTTTCATTATCTGCCTTAGCAGTACCACTTCTTGCCATATAAGAATTAATTAATTCATTTCCTTTATAATGATAGAGATTAAATCCATCATAAACTAAATGATCTTTAGCTTTAAATTTAAGTATAAGTCCAACTTTGTGATGGGTATAATTATTAAATATTCTTTTAGCATTTTGTAAAGGAGTAGGAAAATAAGCTTCACTTTCATCAAGCTTTACTTTAAAGCTATAACAATCGCTAAAATACTTTTCTTTATCAAATCTTATTTTACCTTTTTCATCACTGCGTCTTTTTAGATTAACTACTCTTAAAGCTTCATCATGTTTAAAACCTTTGATAATGATTTTAGCATTAGCAATGGGTTTATTGTGTTCATCTTTTAAATATAAAGTGATAAAGCAAGGTTCTTTAGCACTGGATGAGGATTCATTTAAGGGTTCTTTTGAAAGTTTATTAAAACTTGCATTGTTGTAGGCAATTGCTTTTTTAAATTCTTTAGGTTTTAATTTGATATTTAAACTTTCTTCTAGTAAAGAATAATTTTTAATCCTTGCATTATGATTGTTATATTTTATATTCAAATCCCCTAGAGAATTTAAATCCTCTTTATCGTATTTAAAATGATAAAGCAAATTTTCTTCTTTTTCTTCAAATAAAAACTCATTATTTTCTTTTGCACCTAAAAGAAGTTTTTCGTAAAAAAACACTTTTGTATTAAATTCTTTAAATTTAATATTATATTCTTTTTCTATTCTTTTAATGTCAAGTAAAGATTCATTTTTAATAAACACATCACAATGATTATCATAAATATGGATTAAATTTGACATCGATGAAGCATTATTTAAAAAGATAATTCTTTTATTTTTGTCTTTATTTTCTAAGATGAAATGGTTTAGGTTTTTAGAGTGGGAAGATAAAAGATAAAAATCTTGTTCTTTTGTGCTACTTGTATTTTCTTTTGTATCACTTTCTTGATTTGAATTTTCATCTTGATTTAAATTTTTATTTATTTCTTTGTTTTTATTTTTATTTATTGTTTCATCTTTACTATTTATTTCTTTATTTACAATCAAAGAATTAATATAAGTTTGATAAGCATTTTCTAAATCTTCAAAACCAAGTTTTTTAAATTCATCAATACTTTTATAAAGTTCTTTTCTTGCTTGTAAATAAGTATCATTTAGTTTGTTTTTATGAGAGATAAAGATAGTATAAAAACTAGAGTTAAATTCTAATTCTTTTATTGTGTTTTCATCAAATAAAGCTTGCTTATCTTTATCATATAAAACATAATCTTCACAAAAATATAAAGCTTTTAATAGATAGGGTTTTGAATCGATGTTGATGTTGTTGATATTTTCTAAAGATAGTTTTTGTATATAGGCTATTTTTAAATTATTGATTGCTTGTATAGATACAAGCTTATAATTATTATATTCTTGACTAAAATAATTAAGATTTTCTAAAAATATTTTATACTCATTGATATATTCTTTTTCATTTTGTATATTATTTAAATGCTTAAGACTTTGATTGAAAATATTATTATTATAAAAATTACAAGAAAAACTATCAAAATTAAATTCTTTTAACAAATTACTATTTTTATCATCTATAGAACATAAAGGAGTAAAGGAATTTTGTATGTTTTTGTAGTAGGGGTAGAGAGAGT
>NZ_MJWS01000070.1:0-1048 GCF_001762365.1 Campylobacter sp. BCW_6873 | reverse complement strand
AAACCACAAAATTACATCTTAATTTTAATAAAATAGAGAATCTAAGGAGATAACCCATGACATATATATTACTTCTTATTATAATTTCTACTATTCTTTCTTATCTTATATTAAAATTTATTTATAAAATCATCTTTAAATCTACAAAAAGCGTTTCAAAGTTTTTAGTCTTTCTTGGAGGTATAGGCTTAATTATCTTTTATTATACTCCTTATTCTTATTATTTAGAGCCTAGTTATTGGCAATTTAGGAATATGTGTAAGTTAAATGAACTTCCTAAAGTATAATAAGATTCTAGGGTATTTTGATAAAAAGTTAGGCGGCATAGATGATTTTCGACATGTAAAAAAATATAGTAGGATAGAAATGTGGCTTTATATATTACGATGATACTTACAAAACTCCTTCAAATTTTCAAGAAAAGATGGAGATGGATAATATTGCACTAAAAACAAAAAATATGCAAATGTCTTTACACAAGATTGTTGATATGCATATAAGTCCATATTGGAATACTAGAAGGTATGTGTTAGAAGGCAATGAGGGTAATATGAATTTTGAGTTTATAGAGGATGGGCTCGCTTGTGGTAATCTTTATCAATAATAATATAAGGAATAAATCAACAATTTAAAAGATTATACAGAATTTGTGTAAGCTAGTTATTTTAATTTTGTTTATACTGAAGGACAAAAAGCTTTAGGATTTAAAATATCTAAAACTAGATTTTTTAAAAATAAGAGTGAATTAGAAAAATTGGACTATTTTAAAGCATTACATGATGAATATAATGGATATTTGGTTATAATGATTCTTTATTTTTTATGTGAAACTAAATGGAGATTTTAGAGAATTATAAGCTAGAAATTTTTCTCAAAGATATGAGATTAAATTTCATCAGCCCAACACTACAAATTGTCTTATGAAAAAACAGAGAAAATTAAGAGGAGTTAATAAATGCTAGAATTCTTTGTTAATCTTTTAATATTTATTCTTATATTTTTCTTTTTTGTTTTTATATTTTCTATTATTTTATATTTTATCTTTAAA
>NZ_MJWS01000069.1:0-712 GCF_001762365.1 Campylobacter sp. BCW_6873 | reverse complement strand
AAAATAAAAAATAAAACAAAAACTATAAATTTTAAAACAATATTTAAAAAACTTACTTTATTTCTTTTACCTGTATATCTTTTATTATTCTTAGTAGGAGGATGTTCTTATAAATATATGGATCCGCAGTATTATGAGTTTAAGAGCTTGTGTAAAGATATAGATAATAAAGTAATAATTTACAATAAAGCTTATTGGGAATTGTATAGCGATTTTACAAAAAAAAAGCCTTCTATAGAAAAACGAGTTAAGGATGATGGTTATGAATATTTTTATTATGAAAAACTTAATGAAACATTTGCTTATTATGATATAGAAGATATGATCAAATCTAAGAAACGAAATGGCAATATTATAACCATAGTATATGATAAAAAATATAAAAAAATGCCCAAGCCTTTTGCTTCATATATAAGATATAATTATAAAAATGATGGTGTATTCTTAAGAGGTGATGAGGGTGCTGGATTATATTTTACATATGAAGAAGTATTCACTTGTAGCTATTTTGATAATTTTAAGTAAGGATATAAATGAGCAAAAACATTAAAACACAAGAAGCTAAATTAGACTTAATCACTAAATTTCTAGACTATGCTAATTGTGCAGATGCTAGTTATGCTTTATTAGATCCAGTTTTTACAGGTGTTATTATTGATAAACAAGAAAAGGAGTTAGAAAAAGATTTAGATACCCAAAGACTAGGTGATAA
>NZ_MJWS01000068.1:0-1019 GCF_001762365.1 Campylobacter sp. BCW_6873 | reverse complement strand
ATTTTGTAATTTATTGATTTTTGTTTTACAAACTTCACATTCTTTATAAATAGACATTTATCGCATTCCTTATGTTACTTTCTACAATTTCTTGCCCTTTTCTTAAAGCTTCTTTTATGCTTTCTTCAAAGTTGATAGTGGTGTTATTTTCATTATTAACACTGGTATTATTTTCATTTACATTCATCTAAAGTCTTTTGAATTTTATTTATTGTATCTTCTAGAAAAGGTGATATATCTTTACGATAATTCCTAAAATTTTCTTTTAATGTTTTATCAAAAAGTTTTGAGCCATCTGGATCTAAGTTAATAAATATAGTATAATTTCTCTTTATTTGATTAAATATTAAGTTTCTATTTTCAAAAGAGCACAATTGATTATTATGAAGTAAAAAAGAGCTCGGAATTGATATTTTTAAATAAATTGCTGCATTTTTATATTCAGTTCTCTTATCCAAATAACCTATATTATCCAAATAATCATAAATTTCTTCATAATGTTTTATAAAATTAAGCTCTTCTTCAAAAATTTGTCTTTCTAAATCTCTAGTTGATGCTCTTAAGTTTAGATATTTTTGTTTTTCATTTGAGTTTAAATCACTTATGAAATTAAGGTAACGAAAAAAAATTCGTTCACCACCAACTAAAAAGTAAAATGTATTAGCGTAATTTTGAAGAGAAGCTTGGTAATATCTATCCTCAAATCCAAAGAATTTAGCCACCTTAAAATCAAAAATAGCCTTTTGCATTTTTATATTTAAATCTTTAAAATCTTCTAATTTTGGCTGATGATCATCTACAATTTTAATCATGTCTTTAGGACTTGGGTTTAAAGTTATTTTTTCAAAATTTCTAAATTCTTGTTCTTTTTCAAAGCGATGATTTGTTTCCCAATAAATCGTATATAAAGGAGAATAAAGTAATTTTGCAAGCACAGCAAGTGCTATAATAATCACTATACAAGGTATATAAAATCTTTTAAGTTTGTAGAAGGGTTTATTCATTGTTTATCCTTTATT
>NZ_MJWS01000067.1:0-1164 GCF_001762365.1 Campylobacter sp. BCW_6873 | reverse complement strand
TTCCCAATAAGCTTTATTGTAAATTATTACTTTATTATCTATATCTTTACACAAGCTCTTAAACTCATAATACTGCGGATCCATATATTTATAAGAACATCCTCCTACTAAGAATAATAAAAGATATACAGGTAAAAGAAATAAAGTAAGTTTTTTAAATATTGTTTTAAAATTTATAGTTTTTGTTTTATTTTTTATTTTTAAAAAAATTTTAAAGATAAAACGAAAAGAATATATGAGAAGATATTATGATAGTGAAACTTTAAAATCTATTCTCGGACAAAAGACTAGTTTAGAATATAGCGATGATTTAGAATGTCTTTCTAAGAATACTATATATAAAATTATTTTATCTGAGAAACAATATAATTTTCCCTATGTAAATATTTTTGAAGATAAAATAGAAAATAATTTTACAGCTAGTTTTATAAAAAATGAAGATAGAAAAAAAGCTAAAGAACATTTAAAAGCCATATTTTTAAATGCAAATCATTTGTTTGTTTATGATAAATTTATAAATAAAAATCAGAAGCAATTTATAAAATTTGCTGAAGAATGCTTTCTGAGAAAAAAATTAAACATTTTTTATCCTATTGAAAATGGAATGAAATTTCCCAAAAATTTATGTTCCAACTTGAAAAATATATATAAAGAATGGTTGATTGTAGAGAATAAAGATGCTGAAATTAACGAAAAATATGATTATTTGCACGATAGATATATAATTATAGATAAGAAAATTTAAATTATCTTAACTAGCGGCATTGATAATTTAATGAATATTAAAAAAGATTTTACATATATAATAAGAGAATTATAAAATAGTAATTAATGTATAATATTAATTACTAAAAATAACTATTGTATATTAAAAATTAGTAATATATAATAGTATTTACTTTCAAACAGCCTTATTATTTGTGACTTTTTGTCTTATAGCATCAATGATTTATTGTTATGCTTTCACCCACGCTTTCTTAGGACTTACCAAAGGCAAAAGTCCTGATGAGCTTGATAAAGCAGATGAAACATTAAGACAAGAATATCTTAAAAACAAAGAATTTAAATTAATTAAAAGTATTAAGTAGATTGGTTATAATAAAACAATTTATCTATATTAGGAGTAAATTTGCAAATTCCTATTTATTCTAAACTCAAAACAAA
>NZ_MJWS01000066.1:0-331 GCF_001762365.1 Campylobacter sp. BCW_6873 | reverse complement strand
TTCTCCCCTGTGTGAAATTCAGGATCTAGGTATTGGGGTTTATAGTCTTTGTAGGGGGAGTTTTGTTTGATATTGTGTGCTTCAAACAAAGCTTTGGAATATTCTTGGGTGTATTTGCCTACCTTAGCTCCCCCATCATATAATAAAATTTTATTCGTTTTTTTTTCTACATCTAATATAAGTCCATTAGGTGTATAAATCTCGTAAGTTTCACTCATTTTTATCCTTTCATCCTATATATAAACCATCTTCCATGATTATAGTTGTAGCTAGTCTGCCTATGCAATTACTTTAATCTTTAATGCCATTTTCTTCGCCAAATTTTAGTATT